>CAZAZB010000284.1:0-5734 GCA_964489485.1 uncultured Pseudomonadales bacterium
GTCAAATCCCCGGTTAGAGAGCAACCTGCCGGGAAGAGCAGATGGAGCTTCATCATCGGAGGTTCTGCTTGCGATCATAGGATGAGAGGATAATTCGTTGAATGACATGGGTAAAAATTTACTACTGTGGCTTATCATTGCTGCGGTTTTGCTGACGGTATTTCAAAATTTTAATGTCAGTAGTGGACCAGAGGAGATTGACTACTCTGAGTTTATTGAGCTGGTGAATACCGATCAGGTAAGGGCAATCGTAGTTGTTGGGCTTGGCTTAACGATACGGGGTGAGAAATTTGGCGGTGAGATATTTGAAACCGTTCAGCCCCAGATTGCAGATAAAGCGTTGATCGACGATATGCTGGAACACAAGGTTGATTTCCGGGGCCGCAAACCAGAACAACAGAGCATCTGGACACAACTGCTCGTCGCCAGCTTCCCGATTCTAATCATCATTGCGCTTTTCATGTTCTTTATGCGACAGATGCAAGGCGGTGGAGGTGGGCGCGGTGGACCACTTACTTTCGGCAAAAGCAAAGCCAAACTACTCGGTGAAGATCAGATCAAGACGACCTTTGCAGATGTAGCGGGCGTTGATGAAGCGAAGGATGAAGTGCATGAGTTGGTGGAATTTCTACAAGATCCTGGCAAGTTTCAGAAGCTTGGTGGGCGTATTCCCCGGGGTACTTTGATGGTCGGCCAACCTGGTACCGGTAAAACCTTGTTGGCGAAAGCCATTGCGGGTGAAGCGAAGGTGCCGTTCTTTTCGATTTCAGGTTCAGATTTTGTTGAGATGTTCGTTGGTGTAGGTGCTTCTCGCGTCCGGGATATGTTCGATCAGGCGAAAAAACAGACACCCTGCATTATCTTCATCGATGAAATTGATGCTGTCGGTCGTCATCGTGGTGCTGGACTTGGCGGTGGGCATGATGAAAGAGAACAGACTCTCAATCAGTTGTTGGTGGAAATGGACGGATTTGAAGGTAATGAAGGCATTATCGTCATCGCATCAACCAACAGGCCTGATGTGCTTGATCCGGCATTGCTGCGCCCAGGACGATTTGATCGCCAGGTGGTGGTTTCTCTGCCGGATATTCGCGGTAGAGAACAGATATTGAAAGTCCACATGCGAAAGATTCCTTTGGGCGCTGATGTTGAGCCATCGGTTATTGCCAGAGGGACGCCGGGGTTTTCCGGCGCAGACCTTGCTAATCTGGTTAACGAAGCAGCCTTGTTTGCCGCACGGCAAGATCAACGTTCTGTTGGCATGCAGCAGCTGGAACAGGCGAAAGACAAGATCATGATGGGTGCTGAGCGTAAAAGCATGGTGATGTCAGATAAAGAAAAGGAAAATACGGCATTTCATGAAGCAGGTCACTGTGTTGTTGGCTACCTCGTCCCGGAGCACGATCCTACCTACAAGGTGTCGATTATTCCGAGAGGGATGGCACTTGGCGTGACCATGTTCTTGCCAGAGGAAGATCGACATTCAATGAGCCGTCGCATGATTCACAGTCAAATCTGTGCGCTATTCGGTGGTCGGATTGCTGAAGAGTTGACGCTTGGAATGGATGGCATCACGACGGGTGCTTCTAACGATATTGAGCGGGCGACCAAAATGGCGCGGGCCATGGTCACTAAATGGGGCTTATCTGAAAAGCTTGGACCTCTGATGTACGATGAAGAAAATGGCGAGGTCTTTCTGGGTATGTCTGCCGGTGGCGGCGGCTACTCGATATCTGGTGAAACAGCAAAGTTGATTGACGAAGAGGTCAGATCGATCATCGACGACTGTTATGCAACAGCCAAAAGGTTACTCGAAGACAATCGTGATAAGTTGGATAAGATGGCGGAAGCATTGTTGGAATATGAAACGATTGATAAGGTACAGATCGACGACATTATGGCAGGACGTGAGCCGCAACCGCCAGAAGGTTGGGATGACAATGATGATGCGCCTACCGCTGGAACCGGTGGTGACGAAGAAGAAGACTCCAAGCCGCGACCGACTGGTCCTGTTGGGGGCGCTGCTACCGATCACTAGATTTGTACTCTATGATTCGTTTTTGTTCATCGCGTGAGCTGATTGTCGCTTGACTAGAAAGTCTTTGATTGCCTTGTGCCGGGTTCATGTTTCAAACGTGGATCTGGCGCTTCTTGATGCGACTGCCTCAATGATAGAGCCCCTAAGGTAAGTCATGTCCAGACTAGAACCCCTCCTGTTGACTTCCAACCCGCTCGTGATGGGCGTGCTAAATGTCACGCCAGACTCTTTTTCCGATGGTGGTCAGTTTCGATCGCCTGAAATCGCCATTGAACGCGCGTTAGAGATGATAAGTGAAGGCGCCGATATCATCGATGTTGGCGGCGAATCGACACGACCTAATGCGAAAACCTTAACACCGGAAGAGGAGCTGGGGCGTATTCTTCCGGTAATAAAGGGAATCCGAGAGCAGTCTGATATTTGTATTTCTGTCGATACCAGTGCGCCCCGGGTGATGCGGGCCACCGGAGAAGAGGATATTGATCTAATCAACGATGTACGTGCGCTACGCAATGAGGGTGCTCTTCAAGCGGCTTTGGATCTTGGCTTGCCGGTCTGCTTAATGCACATGAAAGGTAACCCGCGCACCATGCAGCTCGATCCTGAATATGGTGATTTAATGGCAGAGATCAATCAGTTTTTTGAACAAAGAGTTCAAGCCTGTTGTGATATTGGCATTCCCAGAAACAAACTATTGCTTGATCCAGGATTTGGGTTTGGCAAGCTGCCAGAGCACAACTTAAGAATCATCAATAGACTATCAGAATGTCGATTGCACGAGCTTCCATTGTTGGTGGGTCTGTCTAGAAAGAGTACCATAGGTCGAATAACAAATGACCTTCTCATTGGTAGTGTCGTCGGGGCTTTGGTGGCAATAGCCAATGGCGCGAGAATAGTCAGAGTACACGATGTTGCAGAAACGGTCAGCGCAATTCAAATGACCACAGCAGTAGCAAAAGAATTGGTGATAGAGAAATGAAGTCAAAACGATACTTCGGAACTGATGGTATTCGAGGCAAAGTGGGTCAGATGCCGATAACCGCTGAATTCATGTTGAGACTGGGCTGGGCGGCTGGCAAGGTTTTTTCAAAACAGGGACGTGGCAAAATTCTAATTGGCAAGGACACGCGTATCTCGGGATATATGTTTGAATCAGCTCTGGAAGCCGGGCTGGCTTCTGCAGGAGTTGACGTGTTGCTGCTGGGGCCAATGCCGACACCGGCAATTGCTTACCTGACTCAAACATTCAATGCCAACGCCGGTATCGTCATCAGCGCTTCTCACAATCCCTATTATGATAATGGCGTAAAATTCTTTTCCGGTGCTGGCAGGAAACTCGATGACGCAATTGAGCATGCCATTGAAGCTGAACTGGCTTCCGAAATGCATATGGTTGAATCTGACAGGATCGGCAGGGTCTCCAGAATCGATGATGCAGCAGGGCGCTATATTGAATTCTGTAAGAGCTGCTTTCCTTCAGGTAACAATTTGAAAGGAAAGCGCGTGGTTGTCGATTGTGCAAACGGTGCGACCTACCATATCGCACCCAGTGTCTTTAGGGAGTTGGGCGCTGAAGTATTTGAAGTCGGTGTGTCCCCTGATGGATTCAATATTAATCTCGATGTTGGCTCCACCTTACCGGACGCATTGGTGCGCAAGGTCCTTGAAGTCCGGGCAGACTTTGGTGTTGCACTAGATGGTGATGGTGACAGGCTCATCATGGTAGATCATCAAGGTGAGATCGTTGATGGTGATGAGCTTCTGTTTATTATTGCTCAATGCAGAAAAGAGGCTGGCACGCTTCAAGGAGGTGTGGTTGGCACCTTGATGAGTAATTTCGGTTTGGAAAAGTCTCTGGAAGAGCAGGGTATCCCGTTTGTGCGGGCGGATGTTGGGGATCGGTATGTGCTTTCCGAGCTTCAATCAAGAGACTGGACGCTCGGCGGAGAATCATCCGGGCATATCCTTTGCCTTGACCTCACCTCGACCGGTGATGGCATTATCTCAGCGTTGCAAGTGGTCGCGGCGATGGGAACGTCGGGTAAAAGCCTGAATTTTCTGAAAAAGAAAATGACGAAATATCCGCAGCAAATGATCAATGTACGATGCCAACAAAGAGACGCGATTGAAACCTCTGATATCGTCAGTGAAGCAGTTCGCGCGACAGAGGCAAAGCTAGCTGGGAAAGGTAGGGTTTTACTACGCCCTTCGGGCACAGAACCCGTGGTTCGTGTGATGGTAGAAGGTGAAGATCAGGTACTCGTCGAGGAATTAGTAGGGGAGTTAGCGCTGGTTGTGGAGAAAACACTGGGTTAAAAGCCCATCTTTAGAGCTGTTGAGATTGAAACTTAATATTAAAGCCGTTAATATCTGCCGCCTTTTTGCGGACCCGGTCGATACTAAGGTGATTCGGTGAGAAAACCATTCGTTGCAGGCAATTGGAAGATGAATGGCACGAAGAAGGATATCTCCCTTCTTGTGTCGGACCTTGTTGGCCGGGTACCTGATAAGGTACAAATCGCGGTTTTTCCTCCCTTTGTTTTTCTTGAGTGGGTGGCTGAATCGTTAGCAGCTAGCACCATAGAGATCGGCGGTCAAAATGTAGATTGGCGCCCTGCTGGCGCGGTTACCGGTGAAATTGAACCGGCTATGTTGAAGGAAGTAGGCTGCTCGTTATGTCTGGTCGGCCACTCAGAGCGTCGTGCCCTGTTTGGAGAAACTGACGAACAGGTAGCGTTGAAGTTTGCTGCTTGTATTGGTCACCATTTGAAACCGGTTCTGTGTGTTGGTGAATCGCTTGAACAAAGGCGTTCCGGGGAGACTCTGGAGGTCGTGGCCCGACAAATAGGTGCTGTCATCGAAGAAGTTGGGATGGATGGTATTGCACAGGGTGTTATTGCTTATGAGCCGGTCTGGGCGATTGGAACCGGAGAAAGTGCTACTCCGGAGCAGGCAGAAGAGGTGCATGCCTCAATCCGCAACTTTTTAGGTCGGCAGGATGAGCAAGTTGCCGGGGATGTACAGATACTGTACGGCGGTAGCGTGAAACCGGAGAATGCCGCGGGGCTCTTCGCTAAGGAAAATATTGATGGTGCGCTGGTTGGTGGAGCGTCCCTGATCTCAGAAGACTTTATAGATATCTGTGTAGCAGCGTCTACCAGGGTGGAATAAGAAGATGGAATTGGAAGTAATTGAAACATTGGTGTTGGTGCTCCACGTTATTGCAGCTTTGGCGATCATTGGTCTGGTCTTGATCCAGCAGGGGAAAGGTGCTGATGCAGGTTCTGGATTTGGTGCAGGAGCGTCATCTACTGTATTCGGTAGTGGTGGGGCAGGAAACTTCTTGTCAAAGGCAACGACCTGGGTTGCAGTTGCTTTTTTTGTGACCAGTTTTTCCCTGGCCTTTTTTGCTAAGGAAAAATCACTGTCCGCATCGAATCTAGGTGTTCCAGAGATTATTCAGCAGTTGCCAGAGAGAGCCGATCTCCCTGGGGTGGAAGTACAGCCTGAGTCTGAGGTGCCAAATGTCGATGTAATAGATTCGGAAATTCCGGATAGTTAAAATATGGCTGGCAGAATAGCCAGCTTGTAAGCCTCGTTACGTTATATGCCGAAGTGGTGAAATTGGTAGACACGCTACCTTGAGGGGGTAGTGGGGGAAACCCCGTGGAGGTTCAAGTCCTCTCTTCGGCACCA
>CAZAZB010000285.1:0-5727 GCA_964489485.1 uncultured Pseudomonadales bacterium
GGTGCAGGAGCACACTTTCTCGGCAAAACGAATGTGCCCATAAATCTGGGTGATTTCCAGAGTTTCAATGAAATATATGGCACCACAAATAATCCGTGGGACCTGACTAGAACACCGGGAGGATCTTCCGGTGGTTCATCTGCCGCTCTTGCCGCGGGGTTAACCGGTTTGGAAGCTGGCTCGGACATTGGTGGTTCGATACGGAATCCCGCTCACTTTTGTGGCGTTTATGGTCATAAACCAACATGGGGTATTGTTTCAGACGCAGGGCACGCACCGCCGGGAGCAGTGGCACCAGCGGATATTGCAGTGGTAGGGCCCTTGGCACGCTCTGCAGAAGATCTGGCACTCTCTCTCGATGTCGTGGCAGGTGCAAATAGCCTTGATTCGCCTGGCTGGACATTAAACTTGCCAACACCCAGCAAGACACGTCTCAAAGAATTTCGAGTTGCGATTTGGCCATCTGACGAGCGATCTCCTGTATCGGTAGAAATATCAGACAGAGTTCAATCTCTGGGTGACAGGCTTGCAGGCCTAGGCGCGACTGTGTCAGATAGCGCCCGACCAGCGATTGATATGGATCTTAGTTTTATGACCTACCGGAGTCTTTTGTCCGGTGTCATGGCTGCAGGACTGCCAGAAGAAGAAAAGGAAGCCCTACGACGTGAAAAGGCCCGCCAGAAGAAGGCTGGGGAAGCGGAGGGAGACTCCCTGTTCGACACCTTCCCTGTGCAGGAACATGGCGAGTGGGCATTTTTTAACAATCAAAGACATCTGCTTAGAAGGGCCTGGTCCGAATTTTACAAGGAATGGGATATTCTCCTTTGCCCGCAGATGGCGACAGTTGCCTTTCCTCATGACCATGGTGGCTATTCAGAGAGAAAATTGAAAGTCGATAATGAAGAGCAAGACTACTTTCAACAGATATTCTGGGCTGGAATGATCACCGTTGCCCATTTGCCCAGTACAGTTTTCCCGACTGGGCTGAGCGGTCAGAATTTACCGATTGGTTTACAGGCGGTGGGTGCTGAATTTCAGGATTACCAAACAATTGATTTTAGTCGGCTCATGGCGCAAGAATTTGGCGGATTTATTCCACCGCCACGCTATCGATAGAATCGGGAAATTTGGCCCATGAACTTCTTGTCTTCAGGCGGGTCTACTGATCAGTAGGAGGATTAACTTTATTATGCTTCGAAGTATCGTCGTCATTCTGGCTTGTCTCGGAAGCTTGTTGGCATACGCCTTCAGTGACGCGCTTTCTATCCCAAATTTGTACGGTGAATCGGCCGAGCAACTTTCATTTGTTGATGATGATGGCGGGCTGGATGATGCGGTAGTGACCAGCGACTTGCTGCCGCTGAGTCGCAGATTTGTCGCCAGCGATTACAAGTTTCTTCAGCCGCTTTTTTCTGAATCAGCTCCTGAATCCTATCTCATTCGTGCACCTCCCTTCAGGCAAAATTTAACTTTTACGATTGCCTGATACGCTATTCGATCTTCACTGGTCGACGCAGGGTAGATACTCTCTGTTGTTCCTTTTGTGCGACGTCAGGCAAATTCTGTTTTATGCAAATTTGATCTGATTAGGAAAGAACCATTATGAAAACCTTAGACCTACATCCATTAGAAGAAGTCGATCACCTGATTTATCCAGAAGATATGGCGGACATTACTGAAAACTCACCAGCGTTGCTGGTGCTAACCGATTTTAAGCTTCACAGACCCTTCGTGATTGAATCAACCACGCCAATCGATGAAGCTGAAAATCTTATGAAGCGGGCACATGTGAAGCTGAAGCTCGTGGTCAATAAGGAAGGCAAGTTACGCGGAATTATTGCTCATGCGGACCTTGAGTCGCAGCATATCCTGCAATTGACCACCCAGGGTTATCAGCGCCGGGATATTACCGTTGGCGACTTAATGATACCGCGTCGGGACCTCAGTGCTTTGGACTACGATGAACTTAGAAACTCGACAATCGGGCAGATTATCGCGACTCTCAAGCAAAACGGCGTTCAACATTGCCTTGTCGTCGATAAAAACACACATTCGATCCGCGGTCTCATCTCTGCCAGCGACATTGCGCGAAAGCTTCACTTGCCTGTCGAAATTCACCGCACACCAACTTTTGTAGAGATCTTTGAGGCAGTACGGGCGTGACGTCTATGGCAGCCGGTGGTGTGCTGACGCCATACTGGCACAAAAGCGGTTAGGCGATCCGAACTTAACCAGTCGTCCCCTGGCTTTTCTGGCAACTAAAGCCCTACCAGAATTCCGGTATAGTAAGGGTTAAGACCCCTGACTATACCGGAGAGTGTGAATGGCCTGGCTGACGAACCGCCCGATTGGATTAACCCTGGCGACTGAAAAAGCCTACCCGGGCTATACACTCTTTTGCTCGGTCAGTGGACACCATGCCACCTTGATTGATATGGACGGACAGGTGGCGCATCAATGGCATCATGATGAAGGTATCCAGCACCTGAAACTCCTGGTCAATGGAAACCTGTTGATTCAAACAAGTCCTTTGAAAGATGCCGGGGGCCGAGAAAACTCCGGCGGCTCTGCAGGAGCCATGATCGAGCTTGATGCCCATGGCAATACCCTGTGGGAGCATCGAGACATTTCACAGCACCATGATTACACTCGGCTCGACAATGGCAATACCGTCTATCTTGCCTGGGAGCTTATTCCGGCTGATGTATCGGCAAAAATAAGAGGCGGGCACCACCATGAAGAAGACCCTGATCTTATGTGGGGCGATGTTGTGCGTGAAGTTGATGTTAGAGGCAATATCGTCAAGGAATGGTTTTCCTGGGAGCATCTTAGTTTTGACGAGGATGTCATTTGCCCGCTGGAGAGCTACAAGGAATGGACCCATGCCAATTCACTAGAGGTTTTGGAGAATGGCGACTGGCTTATTTCTTTTCGGCTAACCAGCACCGTCGCGATTGTAAGCCAGGCGACGGGTAAGATCATCTGGCGTTGGGGCCCCAATCAGACCGCTGATGACCATGACCCTAAAAAGTGGGGACCTGGTGAATTATCGCACCAGCACAATGCCCAGATGTTACCCAACGGGAACATTATGGTGTTCGACAATGGCTGCCATCGGTTGCGAGGTCCTAATTTTTCAAGGATTGTTGAAATCGACAAAGACACACGGCAGTTTAAGTGGGTTTATGTCAACCCGACGGTGCTCGCCTTTTATAGCTTTATGGTGAGCGGTTGTGACCGACTTCCCAATGGCAACACCTTAATCACCGAGGGAGCAAGTGGCAGGTTGTTCGAAGTGACCCGGAAACATGAAGTCGTCTGGGAATATATTAGTCCCTGGTCGCTACCGGGTAAATTTGGTCCATCACCAGCGGTGTTTCGCTCTTATCGGATTGGGCTGGACGATCCAAGATTAAAGAAACTTGAATTGTCGGTTGAGAAATATGCCGAACTGAATGCTGCGATTGCGGCGGGTGAAGTGCAGGTGGAGCCAGACTATGGACACGGCCTGGACGACGAAGGGGAGAGCACGGAAAACGAAGAGATTAAAGATAAGAGCTAGTGGGGAATCGTTGAAGCAGGCGCCTAATTCGGCACAAAGACGACTGGTGGATTGCGATAATTATTCCAGGTTATAGTATGCTATGGCTGTTCGTGATGAGCGTAAAAAAGAGCGTGTGAACGAGTGCAAGCCAGGAAGTGCGAGCTAACAATAAAAATGACAAGGAGTTTATATGCAGAGTGCCAAAGCGATTGCGACTGCCTTAGCTATCACACTGATCGCAACCCCAACATTCGGGCAGGATACAGGAAAGGTCGACAAGGATATGCTTACGTCAGCCTATACCGGCAAGGCATATTCCCCATACGCAAAGCGAGACTACCCTCAAGTTCCCTTGTGGGGCGATTCGCACCTTCATACCTCTCTCTCTATGGACGCAGGCTTATTTGGTAATCGCCTGTCGCCGGTGGAAGGGTACAAGTTTGCACGTGGTGAAGAGGTGGTGAGTTCATCTGGTCAACCTGTTCGATTGTCACGTCCGCTGGATTGGCTGGTGATTGCGGATCACTCTGATGGCATGGGCCTGATTGGTGACATTATCGAGGGTAAACCTCAATTGCTCGCCTACGAACAGGCAGCGCGTTGGAACAAAGGACTGGTAGAAGGTGGGAATGCCGCTGTGCAGGCTGCGTTAGACCTGATTGGAACCTTTTCACAGGCGCAGATGAACCCGGAAATGCTCGCTCAATATTCACCCGGTTCGAAGCTCTACAAAAATCTCTGGGAGCAAGTCATTGCCGATGCGGAGACATATAATGAACCGGGCAAGTTTACTGCGTTTATTGGCTTTGAATGGACATCGCTGATTAAGGGCGGAAATATGCACCGCGTTGTCATCATGCGTGACGGACCTGTCAGGGCAAGACAGGTGGTGCCCTATACAACCCAGGCACCCATGGGCAGCCCTGATCCACGAGATCTGTGGAAATATTTACAGGCCTATGAAGAAAAGACAGATGGCGAAATCCTGGCGATTGCGCATAACGGAAACTTGTCAAATGGCATCATGTTCCCGCTCAAAGCGCAATGGAATGGCAAGAAACTCGATAAAAAGTATCTGAGTGAACGAGCCAAGTGGGAGCCCTTATATGAAATTACCCAGATTAAAGGCGATGGAGAGGCGCATCCATTCCTTTCACCGGATGATGAGTTTGCCGATTATGAAACCTGGGATATTGGTAATCTGGATGTGTCAGAAGCTAAAACCAATGACATGTTAGCGGGTGAGTATGCGCGCGAGGCTCTCAAAAGAGGTCTTGAGATAGAAAAACGTAAAGGCATTAACCCTTACAAATTTGGTGTTGTCGGTGCCACTGACAGCCATACGTCTTTAGCGACCGCCGAAGAAGATAACTTTTTCGGCAAGCATACGGGTTATGAGCCAAGTGCCACACGAATGAGCCATCCTTTTATGAAGAATGAGAATGGCGTCATTATGGGATGGCAGATGGTGGCCTCTGGTCTTGGCGGCGTTTGGGCAACCGAGAATACACGGGCGGCAATCTTTGATGCCATGCAACGCAAGGAAGTCTACGGTACAACCGGATCACGCATGGTGATTCGTTTCTTCGGTGGCTGGAACTTCACCGATCAGGATCTGAATTCGCGTATGCCGGTTCGTGCGGGATATTCTAAAGGCGTTCCTATGGGTGGTGATTTGAGAGACAGGGCTGAAGGGTCTGGCGCGCCAAAATTTATGGTCTATGCCGTTCGTGATCCCATCGGTGGCAATCTTGATCGAATCCAGATTGTAAAAGGCTGGATGGATAAAAAAGGCAATGCACAGGAGAAGGTCTACGATGTTGTCTGGGCGGGTGATCGTGTACCCGGCGTCAATGGCAAATTGCCACCTGTCGGTAATACCGTTGATGTCGCCAATGCGAACTGGACAAATAGTATCGGTGCTGCAGAGATGGGCACTGTCTGGACAGATCCTGACTTCGATGCCGATCAAAGAGCCTTCTATTACGCCAGGGTCCTCGAAATCCCGACACCTCGCTGGTCCACTTATGATGCATTTCGGTTTGGTGTTGAAATCCCGGAGGGTGCACCGACGTCTACCCAGGAGAGGGGATATACCTCCGCTATCTGGTATAACCCGGAAGGTTAGGGTTTACCTGAATATGATTAAGCCCCGGAGATGGGGCTTTTTTTCGCCCGGACTA
>CAZAZB010000286.1:0-5708 GCA_964489485.1 uncultured Pseudomonadales bacterium
TACGAGATAGCTTCAGGTGACTGGAGTTCAGACGTGTGCTCTTCCGATCTCATCTTTTGTGGCCTGACGCTGGGAATCATTAAAATAGGCGGGTACCGTAATGACAGCTTCCGTGACTTCTTCACCGAGGTAGTCTTCCGCTGTTTTGCGCATCTTGCCAAGAACCTGGGCCGAAATTTGTGGCGGTGCCATTTTCTCGCCCTTGACCTCAACCCATGCATCACCATTATCTGCTTTGGCGATCGTATAGGGCACCATCTTGATATCGCGTTGTACAACAGCATCGTCAAATTGGCGACCAATCAGACGTTTAACGGCGAACAAAGTGTTCTGTGGGTTAGTCACCGCCTGGCGTTTTGCTGCCTGACCGACCAGTGTTTCTTCTTCACCAAAACCCACAATTGAAGGTGTTGTTCGATCCCCTTCGGAGTTTTCTATGATTTTAGGCTCGCCACCTTCCAATACTGCGACACAGGAATTTGTCGTTCCCAGGTCGATCCCTATGATTTTGCCCATCTCTATATCTCCAGTTATTCGGCCTAAAGCGCTTTATATCGCTGCTTACAGGCATACATTAATTAATACGTTGAACTCTATATTGGCCTTATTCCAAGAAATTCAAGGTCTGAGAGTCTTCCCGGCGGCTTATTAAGCAGGGGCCTTTGAGACCATGACCATCGCAGGTCTCACAAGCCTTGAATTTAGCTTGTAGCCCTTCTGCACCACCGCGACAACAGAATTGGGTTCCATATCCGGGTTTTCAATCATGGACATCGCCTCATGTTCATTTGGATCAAACGGTTCACCTGTCGGGTCAACGACCTCGATCTTTTCCCTTTCCAGAACATCCATCAACAATTTGTAACAGAGTTTGACCCCTTCATTGACGGGATCATTCACATCGGCGCCAGCTGCCGCCGCCTGTTCATTCGTTGCTTCAATGGATTTTTCAAGACTATCTACCACTGGTAGCAAATTTTGCAGGAATCTCTCGATACCGAACTTATGTGCATTCTCGACGTCACGCTCCGCACGGCGGCGGACATTCTGCATTTCTGCTTCAGCGCGAAGTGCAGCATCCTTGAAATTCGCGACCTCCGCCAGCGCCTTCTCCAGCGCTTCATCTGTGGTCAGTTCAGCCGAAGAGCCATCCTCTATGCTCTGGACCTCATCACCGTCTTGTGCGACATTCTCCATCAATTCATTATTTTCCATGTCTGAGTCCTGTTCAGCGGTATCATTGCCACTGGATTTTGGATCATCAGTATTTGATTCTCTTCCCGAAGGGGCCATACAAGCTGCTCCTATGCGATTTGCTTTACTTGGTACTCGGTACTTGGTACTTGATACCTGTTAATCAGAAATGCCACAATTCTGTGACACAAAATGTGTCTCCCCTATATGGGGACAGGCGTTGCGCATTCAAGGGATTGGGTTCTTCAGGGCTGAATTTTTTTAGATCAGTCTTCGCAAAAATAAAAGCAACGTTCAAACCATATCTGCCTCTTTCGGGACTAACCTTCAGAGTTGGTGAAAAACTGTCGGCGCTTGAACACTTGCCCCGGATTAACCACAATGGAAGCGTCAACCGACCGTATCCTATTCTAGATTCAGGGACATCTCACGACAAAATATGTTGGTTTCAGCTGCACTTAAACGTTCTCGGCAAATGCATTGTCCCTTTTTGATCGTGAGCATAAGATCTTGCATTGTATTGCTCTGCCTTTTCGCACTGCCACTGAAGGCAGCAACCAATGAAAATGTCCTTGATTACTTTTTTGAAGACATTGAACTCGCGGGAACAAAAAACCAGCGTTTGTTTCAACAAACGATGGGATTGATCCGCAAGGGACAACTGGACAACGCGACGGAAGTCGCCGAAGAACTGGTTAACCAGAACGACAAGCTCGCTGAAACACAGCCTATCCGTTTCGGGAAGCTGCTCGCAAACCTGGGTATTCTGCTGGCCAAACAGGGCCTTAGCGAAGACGCCATTGCGACGCTTGACCCAGCCTCCACCTACATCGAGTCCCGCGCTAATCCCTACAGCCAGGCCGTTCTTAAGGTGACGTTAGCCAGAGCCGTCGTTCAGGAAACCCTTGAACACTACGAAATTGCCGAAGAGTCATTCCGCCGTGCGCAACATATTACCCACCGCATAGGCGGGGTTTATACAACAGCCCAATTTGACATGGTCAATCATATCACCCAGATAAACCTTGCCCAGGGTAAGGCGATGGAAGCAGACAGGGAGCAGGAGTTCAAACTTCGCATCAGTGAACAAGCCTACGGTGGAGACAGTGAACAAATCGTTCCCAATCTTCTCAGCCTGGGTGCCTACTTCGCATCACGGGGGGAAATGATTCCAGCCAGGAGCTCTGCCGAGGCACGTTATTACCGGGACTCACTGATCCGCAGATCACAGGACTTGTATCGCCGCGCCATCATCATCATTGAAGATAATTATGGTGAATTAGACTTGCGTTTGATTGAACCACTGCGTGGCCTGGCACGGGCCAAGCTATCCCAGAAAATGCATCTCGGTGCTGCCGAACATGCACTGGAGCGCACATTGTCTATCATCGAGGCAAACCCTGACACAGGGATTCCTGATCGACTGAAGGCAATGATCCAGCTGGCAGACCTCTACACAATATCCAATGATCGCAGGGCATGGGATATGTATCGCGCCGCATGGGTTCTCACCGAATCCGCGAAGAACAAAGAACAACTGCAAACTGAGATTTTCGGTGAACCGAAGAGGCTTCATCCTGACATCCCGGGGACACTGTATCTAGACCAGAGACCCAATGCCGCTATCGCAGATATTAACGCAGACCTTTTTATCGATTTTGGATTTGTGGTGACCGCGACCGGCAGGGTGAAAAACATCGAGGTGCTTGAGGCAAATGTTCCCTATTTTGAGGTGCGCTATTTACGGGCCCTGCTTGCCATCGCAAGATATCGACCCCGAATCCAGGATGGTGATCTTGTTGAGACACAAGACCTTGTCATGCACCAGCGATTTAGCATTGTCGAAGGTGGACTCACCGATGCTGATATCAATGTCGAACAATATGAGGATAAAAAAACGCAGACGCAGAATATCGAAGATTCATCCTGAACCGAGGCACAGCGAAAGTTAAAAATGCTGCGAAAGACGAGGCTCCAGGCGCCTGTCGGGATCCTAGCGCCGGGAAGAATCCAGCGCAGCACTCAATACCCTCGCTGTCGCATCAACGATTGGAATGACGCGTTCATAGGCCATGCGTGTTGGACCAATCACACCCAGAACACCAACCATCTCGCCATCGACCTGATAGGGTGACGTCACCACGCTGCATTCATCCAATAACTCATAACCAGATTCCTGGCCAATAAACAATTGGACTCCATCAGTATCCATACAGCGATCTAACAAATGTAGAATGTCGCCCTTGAGTGAAAATGCTTTAAATAATTCCCTGATGTCATCAAGGGTATCTAACTCAAACAGGTTTTCCTGGCCGGCAACAACAAAATCATCTTTAACTTCGGGGTTAAATGCCTGCTCTGCCACCTCAATAGTTGTCTGCATCAACATGTTCATGCTCTGCCTGTCCGTATCCATTGACGCAATCAACTTGCCGCGAATGACACTCAGTGCCTGCCCAATGAACTGATGATTGATGAAATTTGATGCCTCACGCAGCTGGATTTCAGAATATTGTTCCTTGGTGTAAATCACTCGATTCTGTACCTCATGGTCATCAAGTACCATGATGACGAGGACGCGTTTATCCGAGAGGCTCAAGAATTCAACATGACGCAACAAGACCTGGTCTCGTTTTGGAATCGTGACGAGACCTGCCATGCGAGTCACTTCAGAAAGAATCCCTGAGGCAGACTCCACCAGTTCTTGCGCCGTCATATCCGGGTCCAGATGGCGGGTTAGCTGCGCCAGATCATACCCTGCGAGCGGCTCCACCTGGATCAAGCTATCAACAAAGAAGCGGTATCCCATGGGAGTTGGTATTCGCCCTGCCGAGGTATGCGGTGATTTCACAAAACCACGGTCTTCGAGATCAGCAATGATGTTTCGCACCGTTGCCGCACTGACAGGCAACTCGGCCGAATCCACCAGTTTTCGCGACGCAACCGGTTGCCCATCGGCAATGTATTGCTCGACAAGTGCCTTCAGCAGGCGTTGTGCTTTTTCGTTGACCTGATGTGCCATTTTTTTACTTCAACGGGATGAGCCGGGACCAGACGAACGGATTAGTCATTCTGACCTCCACTCCTGACTGCTGACCCTGAATGTTGGTCCCAATATAAACGGTTAAGGGAAATAAACCTAGCGTATCGGCGAACCAACTTACAGCGCAATGATTAGAAGACCCACAGCGATAAAAGTAATTCTAGTTTGCGCTGAATGTCATCCTTAAGTTTAATAGAACCTGTTCCTGCTCAGTTCAACCACAGGTAGATCAAATCTAAATGCTCATTCATCTAACCATTTCCAACTTTGCGCTTGTTCGCCACCTTGACCTGGCTTTTCGCGGTTCCATGACAGTCGTTACCGGTGAAACCGGCGCTGGTAAATCCATCATGCTCGATGCCCTTGCGCTAACCCTGGGTGACAGGGCAGACGCCAACCTCATTGCACCAGGTGAAAACAAAGCTGAAATTCATAGCAGCTTCGATCTATCCGGCATAGATGAAGCCATCTCGTGGCTCATTGAGCGCTCCCTTCTTGATTCCCCGGAACCAACCCCAGAAGCAACCCCGGAAAAAGTAGAACGAGAAGACGAACGGGTCGTGATTTTGAGGCGTGTCATATCGAAAGATGGTCGATCCCGCGGTTTCATCAACGGCGTTCCATCTACCATGAGTGATATGCGCACCCTGGGGAATATGCTGATTGACATTCATTCGCAGCATGAACACCAGTCCTTGTTAAAAAAAGACCATCATCGCCGATTGTTAGATGAGTACGGTAATCTTGGAGAGATGTCGGTGAAGGTAGAGAATGTATTCACATCCCATCGACACTGCGAAGTCGCATTAAGGAAGATACTCGAAGACAGTCAGGAACAATCATCGCGCCTGCAACTTCTGACCTATCAGGCAAATGAACTCAATGAACTGGATTTGCAACCAGGAGAGCTCGAAAAACTGGAAGTCGAACAGAAACAGTTAGCCAACGCCGAGGCCACGATAGAATACTGCCAGGAGGCTATTGCACTCTGCAGTTCTGATACCGATACCATGGCATCTATCAGCCGTGCTATTGGTCTCATAAAGGGAATTGAGGACCCACAGCTACAACCGGTTGTTGAGCTACTTTCCTCAGGATTGATTCAAATAGAGGAAGCGGCTCGAGATCTACAGGTCTACGCCCAAAAACAGGAAATTGATCCCTCGAGACTGGGTATCGTTGAAAAAAGACTGGACAGCATCTATGAGATCGCGCGTAAACATCATATTCAGGCAGACCAGATAGCAAACTTCACCATGCAGCTCTGTAATGAACTCGCAGCGATCCAGCACGTCGACAAAGACATCGACCAGCTCAACCAGGATTTGGAAAATTACCATAAGCAGTACCAAAAAGTTGCCACAAAACTTGGTAAGGCTAGACGAAAGGCGGCGGCTTCTCTTGAGAAGGGCGTTTCCACAAAACTCACCGATCTCGGCATGGCAGGGGCAGTTTTCGAAGTCTGTCTTAC
>CAZAZB010000287.1:0-5693 GCA_964489485.1 uncultured Pseudomonadales bacterium
GCATCGGGCGGCGTAGGGCGAGAGATTTGCCTGAAACAATTTCATACGAGTTCCTGATTTAAGAGAGGTTTCCTACAGGCCGCTATCATATCACCATCGTGAAAGTGACCGGAATCCGTTTATACTAAGGAACCTCTGATTAAGTCTTGGGACGTTCCAGGATGTTTTGTTTGTTCGAGTCACTATTGTTAGGAGATCTCCATGCCTGTTGGTATCAAATGGAATGATTCAGTAGATGAGAAGGGTCTGGTAACGCAGGAATTCAGAATTACGCGCCAGGATAAGCGTGATCTTACCGGTGCGCTGTGGTTACCCGAATCGAACAATTCGTCGAACACACTGATGTGTTTTGGTCATGGAGCTTCCGGTGACCGCTATCAAGCACCGATCTGTTATCTTGCTGGTCGGTTTGTCAAGGAGGCCGGGATACCGGTATTGTCACTTGATGGTCCGGTCCATGGTCTGCGCAAGAAAGGGGATGGTGGCCGTGGTGCCTTCCTGCCTGAATTTCGGCGTGATGAATGCCTGGATGACATGACAGATGACTGGACCTGCGCTATCGATTTCGTTCAGGGTCTGCCAGAAGTGGGCAAGGGTAATATCGCCTATTTTGGTCTTTCTATGGGTTCAATATTTGGTATTCCGCTGGTCGCTTTCCGGGACGATGTTACAGTCGCGACGCTTGGGCTCTTTGGGATTCAGCCCGATTTTCCACACGCGGATGTATTTCTTGAAGCTGCTGCCAGAATAGAGTGCCCGCTACTTTTTTTAATGCAGCTAGAAGATGAGATTTTTGAACGTGATGGCTATCTGAAGATATTTGATACATTTTCTTCTTCGGATAAAAGAATACATGCGAATCCGGGGTTGCATCCGGAAATCCCTGCAGAGGAAGTTGATTTTGCCTTTGATTTCCTTACAAGCCACATCAATGGCACTGCCGTTCGCCGCATCATTAATCCGTTGGCAGAGTAGAAGAAACTGAACCAGGCGTTCAGCCCGACCTCGAGATCACTCGTCCGATAGAGTAGGTTAGATCATCGGTAGTTGACTCTTTTCACCTCCTCACGAACGGAAAGGTCAATTCAAGCAGCAATGTGCCCCATCTGCTCAACCTGAACGAGCATCCACATAGTTTATATACCTGCATGTATGCATTCATATACACTTAGCGAAGCTCTGATTAATGGCAAAAATAGGACTTAATCAGAGGTTCTTTAGGAAAAATGATCGAATCAGGGGTTTCCAATGTCCAAAGTTATTGATGTTTATATAGACGGCGAGTTCCGTCAGAGCAGTGCCAGTGAAAGTATTGCTGTGACCAATCCCGCCACACAGGGTGTCATTATCAATGCACCCTATACAACGATGGAAGAGATCGATAGGGCGGTCGCCGCTGCAAAAACAGCATTCCAGGCGTGGCGATTAGTACCCTCTTCGGAACGTGCGCGTTTGTTGATGATTTATCAGGCGAAGCTAAAGGAAAAACAAGACGAGATTGCAGAAATATTGTGCCAGGAAACCGGCAAGACCTTTGCCGATGCCCAGGGTGATGTCTGGCGTGGCATAGAAGTGGTTGAGCAGGCATGTAATATTCCCTCTATGATGATGGGTGAAACATCAGAAAATGTTGCGAGGGGCATTGATACCTATAGCCTTATTCAGCCCCTTGGTGTTTGTGTTGGGATTACGCCTTTTAACTTTCCGGCCATGATTCCCTTGTGGATGTTTCCCCTCGCAGTCGCCTGCGGCAATACATTTATACTGAAACCGTCAGAACAGGATCCCATGACGCCGAATAAATTGGTGGAGCTATTCTATGAGTGCGGTTTTCCGAAAGATCTGGTGCAACTGGTGCACGGTGGTAAAGAACAGGTTGATGCATTGATCACTCACAAAGATACCAGGGCAATCTCCTTCGTCGGTTCCGTTCCCGTCGGTCAACATGTCTATCGTTTAGGCACGGAACATCTAAAAAGAGTCCAGTGCATGGCAGGTGCCAAGAACCACATGGTGATCATGCCGGATGCAGATAAGGAACAGACTATTAATGCATTGATTGGTGCATCAGTCGGCGCAGCGGGTCAGCGTTGTATGGCGATATCCGTGTCGGTATTTGTCGGTGAAGCCCAACAATGGATTCCAGACCTGAAAGACGCCATGGCGAAGGTAAGACCCGGTGCATGGGATGACGAGGGTGCCGGTTATGGTCCCCAGATCAGTGCGGCTGCGAGGGACAGGATTGTTGGCTACATTCAGCGTGGTAAAGACGAGGGTGCTACTTGTGAACTCGATGGCTCAGGTTGTGAAGTTGAAGGATTGCCTGATGGCAACTGGGTCGGCCCAACGCTATTCAGCAATGTCACGCCGGAAATGGATATCTACAAGGATGAAATTTTTGGTCCGGTACTGGTCGCGGCAAACGCCGATTCGCTCGATGATGCCATTGCGCTGATTAACGATAATCCATTTGGTAATGGTGTTTCTATCTTCACTTCAAGCGGTGGCGCAGCACGTAAGTTCCAGAGCGAGATTGAAGTCGGGCAGGTGGGTATCAATATTCCCATTCCCGTACCTTTGCCCTTCTTTTCATTCACCGGTTGGAAGAATTCCTTCTTTGGCGACCATCATCCCTATGGCAAACAGGCTGTCCGTTTCTATACAGAAACCAAAACCATTACTGCACGGTGGTTTGCCAGTGATTCCGTTGCCAGCGCCAACATGACGATTGCGCTTAAATAGACGGGGCGAGTAACCGCTATGGATTTCAACCTCAACGAGGATCAGGTTGCCTATCGCGATGCCGCACGCAACTTTTCTGATAATGAATTTGCACCGAATGCGGCTGCCTGGGATAGTGGAAAGATATTTCCCAGAGATACTATCTCACAGGCAGGTGAACTGGGATTCTGCGGGCTATATTGTCCTGAAGGCGTTGGAGGGCTTGGCTTAAGTCGCCTGGATTCATCCATCATATTGGAGCAACTGGCAATGGGTTGTACTTCAACCACTGCCTTTATTTCCATACACAATATGGCCACATGGATGGTGGCAGAGTTTGGTCGACCGTCGACTGTCGAACAATTTTGCCCGGACCTGATCAGCGGCAAGCATCTGGCTAGCTACTGCCTGACTGAGGCCGGTGCCGGTTCTGATGCGGGTAGCCTTAGAACCCGAGCGGTTCAAGATGGCGACCATTACATCGTTAACGGCTCAAAGATGTTCATCTCCGGTGCCGGTGTCACCGACTTTCTTGTCACCATGGTCAGAACAGCCGATACCGGTTCAAGAGGTATTAGCACGCTCGTTATTCCAGCGGATAGTCCCGGTATTACTTTTTCGAACAATCTGGAAAAGATGGGCTGGCATTCGCAACCCACCTGCGAGATCACCTTTGATAACGTGAAGGTTCCTATGGTTAATCGACTCGCCGAAGAAGGTGACGGGTTCAAGATCGCCATGCGTGGCCTCGATGGCGGGCGAATCAATATTGCCACCTGTTCAATTGGCACCGCGCAGGCAGCACTCAACCGCGCCAGAGATTATATGTTGGAAAGAGAACAATTCGGCGAGCCCCTCGCCAATTTTCAGGCGCTACAGTTTAAATTAGCCGATATGGTCACCGAACTGGTAGCTGCAAGACAGCTTGTGCGACTCGCTGCGTTCAAGGTAGACAAGAAAGACCCTGATGCAGCAACTTATTCCGCCATGGCAAAACGGTTCGCTACTGATGTGGGTTTTGAAGTGTGTAATCATGCGCTGCAAATACATGGTGGCTATGGATATATGAATGAGTACCCATTGGAGCGATACCTGCGGGATACGCGCGTTCACCAGATTCTGGAAGGTACCAATGAAATCATGCGCCTGATAATTTCGCGTCGCCTGCTATCGGATGCAGATGTTGAAGCTATTATATAAAGCTATTTAATAAAGCCAATATACAAGGAGTGATCAGAATGTCTGAGAAACTGTTAATGGAAGTCCGTGGTAACACGGCGCTCGTGACAATCAACAACCCGGCTGCCAATACCTGGGATGAAGATAACCTTGCAGCACTTCGATTGCTTATCACAGATCTCAATGCCAATAAGGATATCTACGCGTTGGTGATCACCGGGCAAGGTGAGAAGTTCTTCTCGGCGGGTGCGGATCTAAATCTGTTCGCATCAGGTGATAAAGGTATTGCCAAAGAGATGGCAGAAAAATTTGGTGCGGCGTTCGAAGCCTTGAGTCATTTTGATGGCGTCTCTATTGCGGCCATTAATGGCTATGCCATGGGTGGTGGATTGGAGTGCGCCATGGCATGCGATATTCGCATTGCAGAAGAACAGGCGGTGATGGCATTGCCTGAGGCAACAGTTGGCTTGCTGCCATGCGGCGGTGGAACACAGAACCTTGCATGGATAGTTGGCGAGGGGTGGGCAAAGCGCATGATTCTTTGCGGCGAAAGAGTGAATGCAGAAACGGCACTTCGGATTGGTCTCGTTGAAGAGGTTGTCGAAAAGGGAACAGTCGTAGAGCGGGCGCTCGAGATGGCGGCACAGGTGTCGAAACAGAGCCCGACCAGTGTGACAGCCTGCAAACATCTTATTCAGGCGGCAAGGTCAGGAAACATCGCTCATGCTTATGTTGCAGAACGAAACGACTTTGTCAGTCTGTTTGATAGCGAAGATCAGGCTGAAGGCGTTAAAGCCTTTCTGGAAAAGAGAGCCCCTCTGTGGAAGAACGCTTGATGCCTGACCCGGTACTATTTGAAGAACGAAACACCACCGGCGGTAAAAAGATCGGTGTTGCAACGCTGAATGCCGAGCAGACCCTCAATAGCCTCAGCCTGGCGATGATTGATTTACTCACGGCTCAATTACTGGCGTGGCAACAGGATAAAGACATCGCTGTCATCGCGCTTCAGGGGGCGGGTAGTCGTGCCTTCAGTGCTGGAGGAGATATCCAGGAGCTCTACCGTTCAATGGTCGAACACCCTGATGGTCCTAACCCATACGCGGATGCATTCTTCGAGCGTGAGTATCGACTTGATTACCTGTTACATACCTACAGGAAACCGGTGCTTGTCTGGGGGCACGGCTTTGTTATGGGCGGTGGCCTGGGTGTTTATGGGGGTTGTTCTTTTCGGGTGGTGACAGAAAAAACAAAAATTGCATTACCCGAGATAACAATAGGGCTCTTTCCCGATGCAGGCGCCAGTGTGTTTCTTAACAAGATGCCGCAACATCTCGCTTATTTTATGGCGCTTACCGGGTGCCAGATTAATGCCCGTGATGCCTTGATGGTGGGTCTTGGAGACTACCTGATACCCAACAATCGAAAAGAGGACGTTTTATCCCTGCTAACAACAGAGAGGTGGCAGGATAACGCCGATGCGAATTTCGACCTTCTATCCACACTGTTACATCGGCAGGAAGATGTGAGTGAGTTTCCGCAAGGAGAGCTGGCTGCACATGCCCCGGCAATTTTACAAATGATTGCCGCATGCGGCGAAGACCGGTTCCTGCATGATTTTGAACAACAGATCGACAGGATGGGCTCTGACGATGCCTGGTTCAATCGTGCAAAAGATACCTTTAAAAACGGCTGTCCCACGACTGCACACATCGTTGTAGAACAGATCAATAGAGTCAGGGGTTTGTCCACCAAAGAGGCATTTCAAATGGAACTCAACATTGCTCTAGCTT
>CAZAZB010000288.1:0-5607 GCA_964489485.1 uncultured Pseudomonadales bacterium
CTGGTGATCAGTTCGCTGGGTGACAGGATAGATAGTGTCCTGAATGTCACGATCAACTACCCGGAGGGTGTACCCAGCTTCTTTGACTTCTTTTCCGGTCGCACCAGCAAGATTCAGTTTGTCGTGGAATATCTGCCTGTACCTGGTGAATTCAAAGCAAATTCCTACGAGACTGATTCAGGTACCAAGGTGCGCATCAAAGACTGGATCAATAGTATCTGGGCAGAGAAGGACAAACTTCTCGAATCCCTCCAAAACCCAGCGAACAAGCACTAGCTTATGTACTACGAATATTTTGGTATCAGGGAGGCACCATTTTCCATCGCCCCGAATCCCCAGTATTTGTATATGAGCGAACGGCATAGGGAAGCACTGGCGCACCTGCTCTATGGCATTAAAAGTGATGGCGGGTTCATTCTGTTGACCGGAGAGGTCGGTACAGGAAAAACCACCGTTTGCCGCTGTCTACTGGAGCAGATACCGGAAGACGTCAATATTGCATTTGTACTTAATCCAAAATTAACCGCCGTGGAATTGCTCGCCACCGCATGCGATGACCTGGGTATTGAGTATCCACAAGATGCCAGCATCAAGATCCTGGTTGACAAGCTCAATGAGTTCCTTCTGGCGTCACACAAGGCGGGCAAGCGAACTGTTCTGATCATTGATGAGGCCCAGAACCTTTCGGTCGACGTATTAGAGCAGTTAAGACTACTGACTAACCTCGAAACCAACCAACGCAAGCTGCTACAGATTATATTACTGGGTCAGCCAGAGCTCCTCGACCTGCTAAATCAGAAGGAATTGAGGCAACTGTCCCAGCGGGTCACCGCTCGTTTCCACCTTGAGGCACTGGATCGCAAAGATGTGCATGAGTACATTAAATATCGTCTTTCCGTTGCCGGGGCTAAAGGCATGTTTTTCCCCTCCGCAGCGGTCAATCGGATCTACAAAATCAGTGAGGGTATCCCGCGCGTCATCAACCTGATTTGTGATCGCGCCCTTCTTGGTGCTTACTCAGAGAACAAGTTTCAAGTCAGTACCAAAATGGTGAACAAGGCCGCAGAAGAAATTAAAGGCAAACAGCCTCGCACCCAAAACAAACGACCCTATGCTATCGCTGCGATGGGTGTCGTCCTTGCTCTATACGTTGGTTTCAGCCAACTGTCACCCAATCCAGAGCTATCTAATGTAAGTCATTCAGCGACAACAGCAAATGCTCCACAAAGCCCGATATTTGCAGCGCCAGTGTTATCCCCTAACAAAATATCAAGAACCAACAGAACAGACCTGGTGAGTATCACAAACATTCAGGGTCACGAAGATGCAAGACTTGCCTTTGCCGATCTATTCGTCCTCTGGGGTCTTGCCTTTGAAGACAAGCAATCACCCTCCTGTACACTGGCTGTTAATGTTGGCCTGGCTTGTTTTTCCGATCTCGGTGGGCTAACGGATCTCATTAGACTGGATCGCCCGGTTGTTATCGGCATTAATAATCAGTGGCTGACGTTGAGTAGTTTGACCGACGGTGTCGCAACACTCATTTCAGGCGGTCGTCAGTTTGATGTTGATGCGCGCGAACTTTCACAATTTTGGGATGGCAAATACACACTATTCTGGCGGATGCCACCGGCATACGAAAGGCCACTGACAATAGGCGATAAAGGAGCAGCGGTAGATTGGCTGGCGACACAATTAGCGCTTATCGACTCCTCGCCATTGGCCTCATCCACAGGCAACGAGTTTGATTCGGACATGCAGGACCGATTAAAGCGATTCCAACTTGGCTCCGGGATCACACCCAACGGGATTGCAAATATACAAACATGGATTCATATAAACAGCTTCCAACCTGCCGGTATTCCAATGTTAAGCAAGGGTAACGGCTGATGTCATATATACTTGATGCGTTGAACAAGTCAGACCAGGAACAGAAAAGACAAGCCGCGCAAGATCTTCATTCGCTCCATGGTCCGGTAGACATTTCTCCACCATCCAAACGCGGACAATGGATATCCATACTCGGTATACTCCTGGCGATTAACGGCACGTTTTTCTACTGGTTTTCTCAACGAGATGCCGCCGAACCTGCAACCCATCTAGCCGGTGTAGGGGAGAGTGACATTCGCCAAAACGAATTCTCCAGAACACAAGAGAAAGCCGGCGACAAAAACGACATTGATCAATCGACAAAAGCGACGCGAGGGGCGCTGACTTCGAACTCTAAACCTGTTTTCGGCGAGGATGTTCAGGTGCTTATCACACCGCAGGATCTGGCAAGAGGCTATTCCGGTGCGGGGACGTCTCAGACTGCGACTCCCGTCGCTTCACCTGCCCTTTCGGCAGTTAGCGTTGCCGAACTACCCATTAACGTTCAGCGTAAGATCCCGGATATGAAATTTTCCAGCCATATCTATGCAGATGATCCCACCTTACGCATGGTTAATATCAACGGAAAATTTCTTCGGGTCGGTGACACAATTGTGGATGACGTCAAACTGGTTGGCATCACTGAAGACGGTGTAATATTGACCTACCTGCACTACACTTTCGAGATGAGTGTTATACGGGACTGGTCTTTTAACTAATTACCAGCTTCGACCGGTGTGGTTGCAGGTGCAGGGATCTGGGCAGCACTGACATCCTGATCTTGTATCAGGCGTTCAAGTTGCAATAATTTTTGGTTAAGCTGGATTCGATACCGATCAATGACATCTATCGACTCTTGCGCTTCTTTCATCTGTCGGGTAAGGACTGCAACATTGCGTTTAGTACCTTCTACCTGCACAGTTTGATCCTGAATCTGGCCACGAACCATCGACACTTCTGTTGCCATTTCTTCATTATCTATAATGAGATTCTGTTTTACTTCGACCATATCAACTGACAAGGCATCGAACCGGGATGAAATTTTACCAACAGTTAATTTAAGGGGAACGAGGTTATTTTTAACATCAACACTCACCTTGTCAATCGCCAATTGATTCTTCTTGATGTTAGGTCGGTTTTGTCGATACGCAACACCCCAGAGTTTGTCTATTTCTGAAACGTTGACGTCCATCTGCCCTTGCATGTTTTGTAGCGTCTTCGATACATCGGTACCTGTGGCTGCAAGGCGCCGTTCCAGCTCAAGTACGCTTTCCTGACCTTTCGCCAGCAATACGTTGGATTGATCCAGCTTCTTCTGAACCTCATAAAGGCTGTATCCACCGATACCCATCATGATCGCGAGGACGAAAATGACAAAGACTAGAATGCCGTTAAAATTGCTCTGCTTTGGCGCCTCCGCGCGACTGCTTCGGCGGTAAGATGAAACCTCATCGTGAGCCGGGCGGATAGCGCCAAGCACGTTAAGATCATCCTTCTTGTTATCCATTTATTGGCTCTTTGAATATTGGCTCTTAATAAAACAGGGTTCCGTAGAACCCTGTTTGCATTACAAACTACATCTACAGTCAGAACTACAGCGCAACCATCAATCCATATAGCACAACTGTTAGAGCCAGCCCCGAATGGATAACGCCTTTTACTGACGTCATAGGCCCCTGCTTACCAACAACGCCATTCACTTCCAATACTGCAATGACAAGCATAATGGCGCCGAGTCCAATGGTGCTCGCATCCGATGCCAGACCGTTGAACATGTGGGTGGAAGACCCCATAAAAAAGAGCATGGGAAAGGAAAACAATGTATTGGTTCTGGACGCAAGCGCTGCCTTTGGTGCCGCTGTTGCCGCTTCAGGCAATGCCTCACCACCTTCTGCTACCTGTGTCGCCGATGCGATGACAATCTGCTGTGCTGGCCAAATGATCAGCCACACATTCAAGAACATCAGCGTGCCGAGGGTAGCGCCAACCGTTATATCATAGGAAACACCCGCGCCTCTATACGCAAGCATTGCCACACCGGTGATAAATGTAAACATCGCACCCCAACGAAACCACCACAGAGCTCGTGGTACCAATTTTTGGATGGCACCAGAACGATGCGCCGCATCGGCTTCTTTAAAGTATTCACCTTGAACAAAGTTGAAGTAGTACAACAACCCGATCCAGGTTATACCTGCCAAAAAGTGCCCCCATCGGACCAGATAGTCCAAACCGTGACTTGTAAACAACGCTATATCCATGGTGTCTCCCTCTTTTTAATTAATGGGTAAAACTCAAGGTGTTCTGGCACATAAAAGCCCAGTTATTATTGTGGGATTACTATAATTTTGCCTCGTAGAGCCATGATAACATTGAAATTTTTGAAAAACTATCAAAGGAACCCCACTCGGCTCAATCTGCCACCTCCGGATACTGCGCATCGGCCCTGTGTCGCGGCAGGCACGATCACCGTTCAACCAAAATTCGCTGGAAATCGAACGCCAATCCGTTAAGATTCAGCCCATACAATTTCTTCAAGGGTGCATAGACGCCCTTTTTTTGGTTTTACAGGTCTGAATATGCGGAAATATCTCCTAATCCTGCTCCTCTTATCGAGCACCAACAGTCAGGCGCAGGAGGCTTCTTCCAGTGAAAGTACTGATGAGGAGAGTGTCAACAATTGGAAGCTATATACTGATGTAGATCTATTCGCCTTTAGTGAAGTGGTGTCGATAAAAGAGTTTGTCGATAGCTTTGACGAAAGGCTCAAGCCCGGGAATACGGCTTTCAGCCAGAATAAGGTGGAGATTGGCTTTGCGTGGAAATCCTGGCGCTTCGCCTATATTGAACGATTCGACTACATCACAGAATTTTCTGAGGACACGGCATTTATTCATCATGCAGGTAACAACGACATCACGGTGCCAACTGATCGTGATTACGACGTTTTTCTGGGTATCGAAAGAGTCAGGGCAAAAGGGCTGAAAGTCGGCTACACCTGGCAAGCACGGGATGGTCTCGCTTTCGACTTTGGCGCTAACTACTATTATGACTTGAGTGAACTACAGTCTGGAAAGGTAGAAGCTAATGGCAAATTAGACCCGCTAAGCGACGATCTACTCAACCAGGCAAATGCCATCATCGATACACTTAGTCAGACCAATCGAGACCTGACACCCTTGAGAGATCTTGCCGCGCAGATTTCGTTCACTGCGCTGATTGACTATGCCTACAATGACCCCAAGTTTGGTGAAGAAAGCTACCAGAAACCAAACATTACAGGTTCAGCGAACCCACCACTCACAGGCATCAACTTTAATGAACCCAATGGCTGGGGCTATTCCTTCGATTTCGGTGTTGCCTGGCAAGCGACAGATAAGCTTTTTCTTGACTTACGACTGATCGATATCGGCAATAAATTTAAGTGGGAAAATGCACCCCAGACGTTCGCTACCTTTAATCTAAACGCCGCGGTGCTAGACCTACTCGATGTCGCCCAGGACTTTGTTAATGGTGAAATTGTTGACCCCAATGGGATAATTGACCGGCAACTAAACGTCAATATTTTTAATGGTGACTACAATCAGACACTACCCTGGCGCGCTGACCTTAACGCCAGATATTCGCTGGATAAAGAGCTGAAGATATTTGGCTGGACGCCTAATGTCTCCATACTGGGTAACTATTACTATACTGACATGAAAGATTTCCCGAGGTTCGGTGTTGGATTCGATAATA
>CAZAZB010000289.1:0-5537 GCA_964489485.1 uncultured Pseudomonadales bacterium
CGGGTCGACGAGATGTGATCTTGGATAGCCCATTCATCAAGGTTAATGCGGGTGAAATTAAACCTAAATCATCAGTGTCCGATAAACGAGGCAGTGATCGCCCTGTATCGTTGTGCGAGGTTGAGGATATGCGGGCTGTCCAGATTTACTTTTCCAGATTTATTTATGCCGGGTGTCCAGATTTATTTGATTTATTTATGCCGGGTGTCCGGATTTATTTATCGAAAGCAATAAATGACGGCTCGTTATGAACGCTAGCGCCAACCACCAAGAATCACATCAAGTTGATCCATAAAGGCTTCAGGCTGATCCAGAAAGAGGTGGTGCTGTGCATCCGCTAGCTCATAGACCTCCAGCGCAGGTTGAATCTCTTTCATATAGTCAGCACTTTTTGCGGTAAAGTATTCGCTATTCTGCCCATAGATCAGTGCAATTTTGCAACGAATGGCTTGAAGGTCAGCCTTGATATCTCCGGTCGCCTTCACGCGGCTACTCAGTTCTTCATCAAATTTCCAGACAAAACCCTCATCGATATTCTCGATCGAATGCCTGGCAATATGCTGAACGACATAATCGTTCGCGCATTGCTGTGGTGGCTGAAGACGAAAACGTGACCTTGCGATATCACTATTGGGATAAACCTTTGGCTTTGACCACCTTTCGGGCTCCTTCGGGCGTTCATCATCAGGATGTTTAACGCCCGAATCCAGCAGAACCAGTCCTTTGAATCTGGTTGCGTAGGTGGCCGCCGCGCGAAGCCCCATGATCCCGCCAAAACTATGGGCGACAAGAATTGTGTCTTCAGGCATTTCAAGCTGATCTGCTACCGACAGTATCTCTTTTGCGTAGATATCAGCGGTATATTCATCCCTGTGATCGCTGTCCCCCATGCCCGAAAGATCAAGCGCGACCGTCTGGTAACCCTCTTTGTATCTCGGCGCAATAAAATCCCACCAGTGGGCATGTGCATTGTGGCCATGAACAAACAACAACCCGGGGTTGCCTGCCTGGCTCCAACTGAGATGATTGATATCGCATTCGTCAACATCAACAGAACCGGAGACTTTTTCAGTCTCTACGGCTTCCCAAAACCAATCTGGTGTCTCGGACATAATTTACTTTTCCCCAGTTTTGCCGATGGGCTCTAACTGATGCTCGCGTACTTTCTTAAATGATAGTCAACATTGCCAAATAGCGTTTCAATCGTTGTCAGGCGTTTAAAATAATGTCCGACATTTAGCTCGTCTGTCATCCCCATCCCACCGTGCAGTTGTACTGCATTCTGACCAACAAATTTACCGCCTTTGCCTACCTGAACCTTGAGCGCCGAAATCGCCTTTTTCGCCTCGGCGTTATAGCCTTCATCCAACCGCATGGCTGCCATGTAAAGCAGCGATTTGCTCTGCTCGTGTTCGATGAACATATCAACCATTCTATGTTGCAGCACCTGAAATTTACCGATGGGCTGACCAAACTGTTCGCGTGTGTTGCAGTATTCAACTGTTGTCTTGTACAAAACTTCCATTGCACCCACTGCCTCGGCACCAATGGCAAGAATGGCATAATCAATCGCCTTGTCCAGAATGGCAAAACCCGCACCCACTTCACCGACAGTACTATCTGCATCGACTTCAACATTGTCGAAGGTGATCTCGGATGCCTGCCAACCATCTACTGTTGGATAGTTTCGTCGTGAAACACCGGCAGCGTTAGTATCGACGAGAAATAGCGTAATCCCCTCCTCAGACTTTTGATCCCCGGATGTGCGTACCGGTACGACAAGAACATCCGCACTCGGTCCGCCCAGAACAACGCCCTTAAAACCATTGATCACATATCCGTCGCCTTTTGCTTGCGCGTTGGTTGTCACATCTGCAAGGTTAAATCGCGCTTGCGGTTCCACAAACGCCAGTGCCGCCAGTTTGGACCCGGCGATCATCTCTGCCAGTAGACCTTCTTTCTGGGATGAAGAGCCCCCTTCACTCAATGCCGTGCCTGCCATCACTACAGATGAAAGATAGGGCTCTATGACCAGGCCTTTGCCAAATTCTTCCATCATAATCATGGTTTCGATAGGCGTTCCGCCAAAACCGCCATCTTCCTCTGAAAAAGGCAGGCCTAACCAGCCTAATTCAGCAAATGTCGACCAATTCTCACGGCTAAAACCGTCCTCAGTCTGAATATTTTTCTGTCTTGTTTCGAATGTATAACTGTTCTGAATAAACCGCTGGACACTGTCCTGCAACAAGCTCTGTTCTTCAGAAAATGAAAAATCCATAATTATTACCGCCTGTGACTTCTTTCTGGCCAATCAACCCTGTCTGTCGACTACATTTATCGACACAATCGTCGATCAACGGACCGGGAGAGCCACGGATAATATTGTTTGTACCCATCATTTTCAACAAGGTAGGATGGGTATCAAGATTAAAAGACCCAATCACCTCTGGAGAATAGACATGGCTGAACCCGTCATTGCACAAAAAGCCCCGTATGGCGTCGATGTAGAAGAGGGTAAATCCTATTTCTGGTGCGCTTGCGGAAAGAGCGCGAAACAACCATTTTGTGACGGCTCTCACCAGGATACCGAGTTTTTGCCCCTAAAATATCAGGCAACAGAGTCCCGGAAGGTGTTTTTTTGCGGCTGTAAACATTCAAAAGACCAACCACTTTGCGACGGCAGCCACAATGCCTTGTAGGCGGGACAAGAAACCCTATGGATAGCGTTTGGTATCTATAACGAATGGTCCCTGCCAGAATTCATGCAACTGCATTAGAACCTCACTTAAAGTAAGCGGAACCTAGCTCTTAGATTATGACCGAGACTGTCATTGACGAGCGCTATGACCAACGCCCAATTGCCAAACCACGCAGCCGATCCGAGAGTGGCACTGAACAAGCTCAGTGCTGCCCTGGATTCGGGAAATATTAAACAAGCCCATCGATTAAGATCCAGATTCTTGAAACAGACAGCGGGTACCTATCCACCTGAAGTGAAGGACGAATTCCAATCCCTTAGCTCAAAACTCAAGGAACTTGAAGACTGGCAACACTATGCGACTAACGAAAAACGCATTGAGCTCTGTGAACAAATGGAAGGGATAATACATCTTGCAGACCTGCACCCGGATGAGAAAGCAAAGTCTATTCGAGACCTTCAGCAGCAATGGCGACAACTCGGACCCTCAGATTCTGTGGAAGGACAAAGACTCTGGCACCGGTTTAGGCAGGCAGGCAACGATGCCTTTGTTGCCTGCGCAGAGTATTTTGAAACAAGAAAACTACGTAGAGAACAAAACCTGCATGAGAAGAAAAAGATATGCGACAGCCTCACCTACTATGCAGAAGAAAACGACTGGTCTCAACCAAACTGGAAAGCTGTCAATGACATTATTAGAACGGCCAGAAACGAGTGGAAACAATACGATGATATTCCTCATCAACATAGAAAGAGTCTGCACAATCGATACTATCTGGCACTGGATGCCATTGAATCAAAACTGCGCGAAGAACAGGATCACAACCATCTGTTAAAACAGGGCTACATTGAGCAAGTTAAAGAGCTGAAGAACTCCGACAAAAAAACCGTTTTGATCATTCGTGAAATCAAGGAAATTCAACTGGCATGGAAACAGGTTGGTGTTACTTCCCGAGGATTCGATCAAAAACTCTGGAAAATATTCAGAGAACATTGTGATGCGATCTTTGACAGGCGGGATAGGGAAAATGAAATCGCTGCACAGAGCAATCAGGAGCAACGAGAGAAAGCAGGGCAACTCTGTACAGAATTCAGAAGTGCACTTGAAGACAAATTCTGTTTGGATGACCTTAAGCACTTCCGACTCGCGTTCCAGGACTGCAAGATTGACAATGCGCACCCTCTCCAACATCAATTCAGTGCACTGCAAAAAACGGCTCTGCTTCTTATCCAGGCAGCTGAAAAGCAAGCTGAAAGCGAAGTCATTGAAGAGCTAACGCGAAAAGTACAACTCTGTAGCCAGCTTGAAAGTGGCAGTAACGTTGAACCTATTATTAAGGCATGGGAGTCGGATTTACAGCTACCTGCAGAAATGAACGCAACCATCTCAAATCGTTACCAACGCGCTTTGGCAGGAAACCCTGATTACATTGAGAGTAAACTCGCTGATGAACTATGTGTCCGCCTGGAAATGCTCGCCCATATCGATTCACCTGAATCATCACAGGGAACTAGAATGCAACTACAGGTTGAAAAACTCGACCGACAGCTTTCCAAAGGAATTAAAGAAGGACGTACTTCCATGGAACAACTCAAGGAACTTCACCTTAACTGGCTCTTGATGGGACCGATCAAGAATCCTACAAAAGACCTGTTTGCGCGATTTTCCCGCGCGGTCTCTATCATTCAAGAAATGGCAATCAAGACAAGCAAATGATCACACGCGCACCACCCATGGGTGAGTCTCCCAGTTCTATGGTGCCGTGATACCGCGTCACGATCTCATTTACCACTGCAAGTCCAATGCCCTGCCCAGCTGCACGAGTATCCAGCCTTTCACCGCGACGCAATACTTTTTCCTTTTCCTGGATTGCAATTCCCTCGCCATCGTCTTCAACGGTAATCAGCAGCCCTCCGGATTGATTCTGCCTAACTTCCAGCAGGACCTTTGCTTTGCCATACTTACAGGCATTGTCTACAACATTCCCCAACAACTCCATGAAGTCTCTTTCATCACCGAAGAACTGGCACTCTTCAACCCGGGAATCGATACTCATGTGTTTATCCTGATATACCCGCGATATGGCGCTGACCAATTTTTCCACAACAGGTTGCACATCAATGGATTGCCGGATTAATCCGGAGCCGCTGGTAACAGCACGCTGAAGCTGGTAGGACACAATTTCATTCATTCTCGCGACCTGTTCATCCAGAGTCTCTTCAATATTTTCCTTATTGGCACTCTGCAGTATGGCTAGCGGTGTCTTTAAGCTGTGAGCCAGATCAGCAAGCGTAGTGCGATACTTTTCACGCTGCTGTCTTTCGCTGGAGAGCAACAAATTCAAATTTCGAGTGACGCCTTCAATTTCAATTGGATATTCGCCACTCAAGCGATCTCTTTGTCCATCTTCAATCGCCTTCAAATCATCTGCAAGACGGTTAAGCGGGCGCAATCCCCAATTCATGATAATCGCCTGCACAACAACCAGGGCCACCACGACCGCCAACAACCAACCCCATAGGCTATTCCTAAAGCCAGTAATCTCTTTGTTATAGGGCTCCATATTTTGTAGCACAACATAAATATAGGGTGTTGTTGCCTCACCAGCGCCCTGCCACAAGATTTTGTAACTGAGAAAAAATAATGGCGTATCTTCAGAAGTCAGCCTGCCAAACATCTGTACACCTGCATCAAGGTTCTGGTGCAGAATTTCCTGCCCTGGTGTCGATAATTGAAGATCAGCATGGGAGGGGCTATGCCAGAGTTCCTGTCCATCCTCATCCAGAACAAGACCGTAGAGTCCCGCACCCAAATTATTGAACTGTGGTTCTTGTAATT
>CAZAZB010000290.1:0-5506 GCA_964489485.1 uncultured Pseudomonadales bacterium
AAGGTTTCGCGAAGGAATTGGTCATTTTGCAGGATGACCCTGGTCAATTAGGGAATAGCCGGCTCTCTTTATCGAAACTTGCTGTTGTGGGTGAACACGTTGCAATAACCCAGACGGTGACAATAGGAACCCCCTTAACTGTGGGTGCTGGGATATTGGTTGCAAAACATTGGCAACACAATATCCGGCTACAAGGAACTGAGCCTGGCGGACCTAATTATATCTGGATTGAAGTTGAAGACCCGGAAGTTAAGTTTTCCGTCGAAGGGGTAACACGACCCGGTAAATATGGCAGCCCCTATGGACTGGTAGAACTTCCCCTATTTGTCCTCACAACTGGGAATCTTGATTCGGGAGATCGCATCGTTGTTCACTATGGCTCTACCGATAGCGGTCTCACCTTACCAACATCGTCCGTTAACAGATATTCTTTCCCTATTTTTATTCAGCCAGCGCAAGAGGAGCATTTTTATACGATACCGGTTGAACATTTTCCGATTCAGCCGGGTACGGTGAGCCAGTTAAGTGTTTATGCACCCTCATTGCTGACTGTCGGTGAACGTTTTACGCTAATAGTGAGAGCAGAGGATCAATACGGAAATCTATCCCACGGCACTATCCCTTCGTTAGATATCCTCATCGATGGTATCTATAAACAACGTATTCCATCGACTGATGATCCATTGATCCAAATCGAAAATTTGGTTTTTGCTGAGGAAGGTCAGCACAATCTTTCAGTTCGTTCCGGAGGCGGGGGCTTGATCGGAACATCAAACGCCATAGTGGTTGGTCCTCAGAAGGAGTTTACGATTGTATGGGCGAACCTAAACGCCCACTCAGCCCTGAGCGATGGCCTGCTATCAGCGAAGGAACTTAAATCAGAATCTATTGGAAAGTTTAATGTCACGCTAATCGCTGATCACGATAGTTACCTGTTGGAAGGTACAGCTAAAACAAGCACCCTCCGGCCTGTTCGTCGGGTAGACTTACCAATGATGTCAGGAGGGCATAGGGTCAGGATTGAACATGACCCACCTCTAATTATCGCGCTACCTGAAGTGCCCGCCGATCACAGAGTAACCAAGAGCACGACACTAACCGAAATTCTAACGGGTGTTAGCAACTATGAATGGTTTGGCAACGCCTACGCAAGCAAGGGTTACCGTATTGGATTTACAGCTAGCCCCAGTGCCCACATCCCCTCGCCAGACCATGCTGCTAAAACAGCCATCATGGTACTAGCTGGTGAAACCTGGCAGCAGGCACTTCATGCGAGAAGAACATTTGTCTCATCTGGTCCAAAGTCCATCTTAATGGCGAGGCTTAATGGTGCCTATCCTGGTGCGAGAATTCCGCTCACAGATCGGCGTATTGTCGAGGGAGAGGCGTATGCTTTGGGTGGAATAGATGAGATACAGCTTTTGAGGAATGGTGTCGTTATTGACTCCCTGCGACAAGGTCCAAACGAAGATTCTTCCATCGCAGTGAAAATTACACTTCATTCCACCAGCGAACCCTTCTCACCCGGGTTCGACCTGCCTAGAAATGGACGAGAGTGGCTTGGATTTCTCAAAGTAAAAGGTGCGAAGATTAGTACCGTCAGCGCACCCGGATTTGAAAACCAATCCCGTGCTGCAGTCGCCATCAATCCTTCTGATCCACAGCGCGTTGACTTTATTGCCTGGACCCATGGTAATGAGCGAAGCATGGTGTTGTTACTCGAAGAACCTCAAACGGATCATAACCGGGACGATAGTGCATCTGACATCAATTTCGAAATCAATATGAAAGAAGGTTTCGAAGATGTGCACCTTCTTGCGAGGACACGCAAGCCATCTCCCATTCCACCCGTTCATCTTTCTTTTTCCCTGAGCGACATACAAAGTAAACCTGGCGTCAGGAATATCACGATCAATGGTCTCTCAGACACGATTACCTATGAAGTCATCGAAAATAAGAGACCGAAGCATCAGGCATTTTCTTTTATAGATACTCGTCGTGCCGGGGCCGGAGACTACTACTATGTTCGGGTAAAACAGGCAGATGACAATATTCTTATTTCAAGCCCTGTTTATGTTGGTGGTTACGATATTGAGTAGGTTCATGTCGGTACCTTTTGGTGGGGCTTTCTACATCGATAAAATTCGCCACTCTTTGAAAACTACCCTTTGTATTCTAATTTCCCTTTCTTATGCGAATGTCGTCAGTGCCGGAGACAATGGAAACTTATTAAGTCTCTGGTACTTTGAAAATGCCAAATCAAAGATTTATTTGCTCGGTTCAATCCACGCAATGAAGTCAGAAATGTATCCTCTTCCTGCACCTATGCTTGACGCATTTGAGAAGGCAGATACGGTGGTATTTGAAGTAGACCTTACCCGGCTCAATCCGCGTGACATGAGTCTTTTGTTACAACAGCGAGGTACCTATCACGCGCCGGAGACGATCGAAAAAGATTTACAACCTGAAACCATGCGCCTCTTACGTCGTTATTTGGATGAAACCGGCTTGTCCTTCAAATCAGTGGAATATTTTAAGCCCTGGTATCTAACGCTTATCATTGGTTTAGAACAACTGAAGAGTCTGGGGTACAGATCGTCTCTTGGAATAGACCAGTACCTGCAACAAAAGGCTGTGGATGAACATAAACAAATACTTGAACTGGAATCTTTCGGGGAGCAGGTAGATTTTTTGTCGAGCGACAGTATGAAAATTCAAGACCTGGCATTACGTGCTGCACTGACAGATAGACCTTCCCTGGAACAAGATTTGAATTCGCTAGTGACTGCCTGGCGTAACGGAGATGCAGACGGCATGCTGGCATTGACGACGAGTTCCACATCAAAATTCCCCGAGCTATCCGTTAAACTGGATACACTTATAGATGGTCGAAATCTAACTATGGTAGATAAGATTCGGAAATATGCCGATACAAGTGGCACCTATCTTGTCGTCGTTGGTGCACTACACATGGGTGGAGAAATTGGAATAATACAGTTGTTGGCCAGGAATTTTGATCTGGTCCAAATAAGTGATTGATCGCCAATAGAATCCCGTTAAACTATATACCGGTCAGTGCATTGACCAGCCACTCGTAACCGGCAAAGCCTCCGCAATGCATATCTGTATCCGATCTTTATCTAGAGTGCATCCGATCTGCATCTAGTATGTAAGAAGGGTGCCTTAAACCCAAATTAATGGAATCCCGCAAGGTTTGCTGCAACGCTATGCATAGTAGATTCCACCTTAAATCAATCTTGATACGAGTCACGATGAGACGACTGTCTGTTCGCGAATCCATCGTAAAGGCAGGCACTTAATTACATACTCAGTCAATTAGAGTTGACGAAGGACTTCAAGATGAATAATAAATATCGGGTCGCATTTATACAATCCTGCTGGCACAAAGGCATCGTCGATCAATTTCGGATGGCATTTAAATCGCACTTAATGGAACTTGAAGAAAACGCCGTGTCCATAGAATGTTTCACGGCACCGGGAGTCGTCGAGATACCGCTCCTGGTCAAACGATGCGCAGAATCCGCGAAGTACGATATCGTGGTTGTCAGCGGTTTAATCGTAGACCATGGTATCTATCGTCACGAATTTGTCGCTCAGTCCGTGATGGATGCGACAATGCGGGTACAAATGGATTCCAACATGCCGGTCATTTATGGCATTCTCACGCCTCGGGAATTCATGTCAGATGGCAGGGAAGACTTTTTCTTCCAACACTTTTCGATAAAGGGCAAAGAGGCGGCATCTGCGTGTGCAAAGACAATGGAGAATCTGGCCATTTTAGCTGCCGCCTGATTCGCCTTGCAATCACTGATACAAAAAATGACCCCTCTACAGAGGTCTATTAAGAGAGGAATAGGACAAGAAGATGAAATACTTACATACAATGGTTCGCGTTAAGGATATTGATGCGTCACTGGACTTCTATTGCGACAAACTTGGACTCACCCAACTGCGTCGATACGACAATGATCAGGGTAGGTTTTCACTTGTCTTCCTTGCTGCCCCCGGAGATGATGAAGCACAAGTTGAGTTAACCTTTAATTGGGATGGTGATGAACTCGGGGATGGCAGTAGAAATTTTGGTCATCTGGCGTACGCGGTCGATAATATCTATGAGACTTGCCAACAACTCATGGATGGTGGCGTCACGATCAATCGACCTCCGCGAGATGGGCGAATGGCGTTTGTCCGGTCACCGGATAACATCTCAATAGAATTGCTACAGGCCGGCGACGCATTGGCACCGGCAGAACCCTGGAGTTCAATGGAAAATACGGGCGAGTGGTAGTGAATGATGATTCAACGACATTATTCCTGATTCGTCACGGTCAGATTGAGGCGAATGTCGACAGGCATTGGCACGGTTCAACGGACAGTCATCTCAATGCGCTGGGTAAACGTCAGGCAGAGTCCATGGCAGAATTTGTAACCCGTGCACATCCGGAAATTTGCACTGTCTACTGTTCACCCATGCAACGAACGATGGATACTGCATCGCCGCTTGCTGCCAGGCTCGGTGTTGATTTGATTCCAGAGGATCGTTTACGAGAATATGGTATTGGAGAACTCGAAGGCACACCTTACGAAGATCTGGCAGATGTCCATGGATTCTTTGAAAAAATCCGAACCAGCCAGGACTATGCTCCACCTGGAGGAGAGTCTCCAAATCAGGTGTGTTTGCGTATTGTGCAAGCACTGGAACAATTGCGTGCACGCCATGTTGGAGAGGCTGTTGCAGTCGTGAGCCATGGTGCAGCCATGGGTATTGCGCTGACTCATCTATTGGAACATAGGGTCTTCCCGTTTCACGACTATCACATGGTAAACACAGGCTACAGTAAATTGGTCTGGGCTGCTGATCCTTCTCTTGAATTCTTCAACAGGTCAGTTCATCTGAATGATTGATTTGCCAGGAATGGCGTCTGCATATTTATTATTGTTTGCTCAACTCTGCTTATTCATGTACAAAGAGAATAGAAAGCTGAGATAAGAACACCTATAGATAAGAACGCCTATAGATAAGAACAAGAAGAAAGCAGGAGCCAATATGGTCGATGCGGTAGAAGAGCGAGTTACTCGCCAGAACGAGGGAGTCGCACTAAATCTTGCCCTTGGTATTGATCGCGAAGAAATTTTGCAATCAATGCAGCTACTTGTTGGTCAACTCACTGAACACCCCAAAATAGTTTCCACCATCTGGCAAAATCTATCGACAGAGCTTGCTGCCATTACAATGGGGTTTAGCAGCATAGACCCAGGTGAAGAAGACCCCCGCTTTCGCGACAAAGCTTACAAAGACAATCCCTACTATCACCGTATAGGACAGGCGTATATTGCCTGGTGTCGAGCCATGGACGAATGGTTAGATGAAGTCGAGCTTCAGGATATGGATGATAAGAGGTCCAGGTTGCTGTTGGGCATATTCAAAGATTTGATGGCACCGGTGAATAATCTGTATGGAAACCCTCTTGCCATTAAAACCCTT
>CAZAZB010000291.1:0-5500 GCA_964489485.1 uncultured Pseudomonadales bacterium
TTTCGAGGTGTGCTAACGCCGTGCTGGCACAAAAGCGGTTCGGCGGTCCGAACTTGATCAGAGGTTCCCTGGCAAAAAATACTCCCCTAATCAGAGGTTCCCTGGTTAAATTCTTTTTCAAATGCCAGGTTGGCATCACAGTACTTTTCCCTCGTCTCGTGTCGTCTGTACTGAACGAACTGATATCTGCCACCACTACCTGCTGAACCTGTTTCGATCAGCTTGTGTACGTAAAAGGAGGAGAACCCGGGGCAGGAAATGAATTGAGTGATGCAATTTGTCTCTTCTCCTACAAATAATAGTATCGTGACTATCGGACATCGCTACCGAACAATAGACCATCCACTTGTTGATCTGTTATCGTTTATGCCTGACTAGTGTTACGGGTAAAGGGATTGATCGCTCAATCTCGTCAATTCAAACATGGAGGTCACCAATGCTCAAACTCTTAGCCACTGTTACCGCTGGCATGTCTATCCTGCTAGTGGCTACAACTCATGCTCAAGTCCGCGAGGATACTCACGAGAAAGTACAGCAAGCCCTGGACTGGGAACTTCCAGACTATAGCTGCGAAAGGCCGAAACCACTGGCAATGGCGCCCGCAGACAACCCAATAGGGGTAGGTTTAGGCGCTGGTTTAAGTGCCTCCGGCTCACTTCAGGGCGTCGGAGCGACTATTAGCTACGATGTTGACTACGTCATGGTTGCCGCACACGAGAGAAAAGAGAAACGTTGGAAAACGTGTGACCAGGCATACCGTGATGGGTTGATGGCAGATTTTGTGGAACTCAAAAACTCAGCCCAGTATGGTTTAACCGAACAGCAAGCCCAGACAATTCTGACAAAGTTGGCTCTTATCCAGTCAACCATTCTGGGAACAAAAACGCCGGACACAACGGAATAGAGCTTCCCTGGTTACTGGCCACTGCGAAATAATCCAACATAGACAGGGATAACCAGTGCCTGAATGATAATGGCAACAATCAGCGCTGCTTGCGCGCCGTATTCATCCGCCAGTGTCCCGATTAGAAGTGCTGCGAGTGCGAAGACCAGACTTCCTACCAGTGATACGATAGACCCAAGGGTCGCCCGCTGATCATCCGTAAAACTCTGTTGAAACAGAAAGCCGAGGACTCTTGCCTATATGGACCAGGGCGCTCAAGGGATAAGCGTAATTCCCTATGGCAAGGGACGAAAAGACCGCACCCAGAATAATGGTTTTTCTGCGCCCAATGCGATCAGAGAGTAAGCCTGTCGGCAACTCGAAAAAGGCACTCGTCATCGCGGGCGACCGATTAGGTTATCATTGATAATGCCCATGCAGTCGCAGACACCAACAGACACAAGCGGATCCCAACTCTCCTGGTATAACGCGAGCAGTGGACTCTGGATGGCAAGTTTCAGCATTCAGCAACTTCTGGTGATCTGGATACTTGTTGGAGTATTGCATGAATCTCCGGAAAGAGTCGGTTTCGCCCAGTTGCTGATAGGTATTCCTGGACTTATTTTTATGCTCTGGGGCGGCGTTATCGGTGATCGTATGGATGGCAGGCGTCTGCTCATTCGTGTTCATTTGTTGAGTGCCATACCACCCATATTCCTCGCGCTGGCTTCTACTTATGGTGTGCTTGGTTTCTGGGCCCTGGTTGCCGCTGCCCTGGCAGCTGGATTGCTGAATAGCGCCTCTAATCCAACCCGTAATACTATTCTGAACAGGGTCGCAGGTAACAGACTACAGTTGGCGATCAGTCTATCAACAGGTATCGGTTTAATGGCGGCCATGGTAGGCACCAAAATCGCTGGAGAGCTGGATACAATCGGGCTTAACTCTGTACTCTTGATTCAAGCACTGCTCTTTATCCTGGGAGGTGCTTTTATCGCCAAATTGACCCCCGGCAAGGTAGCACTAGAAGCCAGCAAGAAATCGACGATTGAAACCATCCGCGAAGGGCTGGTTCATGTCTGGAAATTCAAGCTTGCGCGTGACCTGATCGCGCTGAACTGCCTCTCAAGTTTCTTCAATGCGGGTGCCTGGCTGGTCGCCGTCCCATTTATTATCACCAGAGTCTATATGGGGGATGCTGTGCTGCTCGCCAACCTCACGGTCATCTTCTATTTTGGGTCTCTGGTAGCGAGTTTTGGATTACTCAAGTTTATGCCATTAAAGCAACCGGGAAGACTCTTCTTGATCATGCAGGTGTCTCGAATACCGGTGTTGATCCTGTTATGGCTAAAACCGGATATCTGGCTGGTCTGGATCGCTATCATGTATTGGGGGTTTAACATGGGCATCACCACAACCATGTCACGGCTGATGATACAGGAGTTCTCAGAACCTCGATTTCGTTCAAGAGTGATGTCTATATTTACGCTCAGCATCATGAGTGCTGCCCCGGTGGGTTCGCTGATTTTGGGCTATATTATTGGTGCCTGGGGGCCACTGAATGCACTGATCCCGGGAATTTTTGCCTCTGCACTGATATTCATTTTCGGCTATTCCCGAACCAGGATCTGGGGTTATATTTCCCCCTCACCAGAGCATTCTGGGTAAAACCAGGCCAGAATATCGAAAAATAGTAAGTGTTCACTTACTATTTGCTGCGAATTGTAAAGAAAAGTTAACTTTTCCACAATTTCTGTGGATAACTCTGGTGATAACTAGGCACATTCTCTGTGAGACCCATAAAATACGCACATGCAGCCAATTGGTTACTTTTTGTACAGCACGCCTAGAGCCCACATAAACACTAGGCTTGACAAGAACAGACCTGATGTGAGAACGCATTTCAAGATCTAGACACTATGTTTTGATCTGACCCCGCCTAATGTGAATAACTCAGCCTACTTTGGCCTGTTTTGCCTGATTTTATAGTGGAAACGGGTTAATCACAGCGATAATGTCTCAAACTGACCCCTGAAAACATTCAATTAACCCTACAAAACAAGCTGTTTTAAAGCCCACGCACTTTTTCGCTGTCTTAAGGCTTCATTGCCTCAATTGTCACGCCATTGATCACCAAAATTCAACCGTTAGGAATGCGTTAAACCAAAGCTGCGCGTCGCAATCCACCCGTTAACCTGGCTCAAACATGAAAAAATATTTCCGGGTAAGTCGCCGCCAACTAAATTTTAACTAACAAAATCCTTGTACTTGTCATTTTGTAGACCCTGATGTCTTGTTAGTTGAGAGACCGCTTTTATGAACAGATTCTAATCGCAAGGTAAAGAGGGCACCACCGATTCACATCGCTGGTAAAATTCGAATACAGGCGGCAGGTTATAAAAAATTGTGGATTGGCTCACGGCACTGTCGTTCACCAACCGCAGAAGGTATTATCTTTCTACCGCTGTGCTTACACCACAACATTCACCAGCATATTCACCAAAACGTTGACCTTAACGCGCATGATAAAAAGAGGATGATGATGGGTTCTATCACAAACTTCTTCGGGGATCTAAAGATACTGGTTACAGCCGCCAGGACCAAACCCCTCACACCGGACAGTATTGGCTCCTTCTCACTATTAGTAGAAGGCCATGCCAAATCACACCCTCAGGATATCGCCTTGCTATGTGAAGATGAATCCGTGACATGGCAAGAGCTCAATGAACGGGCCAATCGAGTCGCCTCGGTTCTAAAGTCCCAGGGTATAGCCAAAGGGGATTGTGTCAGCCTGTTTATGCAAAACAGAATCGAATTTGTTGTCCAAATATTAGGTATTACCAAACTTGGCGCTGTCGCTGGTCTAATCAACACCAATTTAACAAAACAACAACTGGTTCATTGTGTCACGCTAACTGATTCGAAGAAGTGCATCTTCGGCGAAGAATTGGCTGTGCCTCTCAATGAAGTGAGAGATGAACTGACACTGAAAGATGGTGAGGACTATCTCTATGTAAAAGACAAGGGGGGAGAACCACCGCCTAACTGGGCCGTGGATCTTGATTCAATGGACGAGACTATTGAGGCGATAGATCATCCGGAAACACAAGCACTGTCACTCGGGAACACCGCATTTTTTATTTTCACATCTGGTACAACCGGCCTCCCCAAGGCAGCAGTGCTCTCACATAAACGCATGCTGCCTTCGGCCGGCATGTCCGCCAAAATGCTCCTGCGGATTAACCGTTCGGATCGCATGTACAATTGCCTACCGCTCTACCATGGCACCGGGTTAATGGTCGGCATGACTGCGGCCTTCACGGTTGGCGCATCGACTGTGATTCGGCGAAGACTTTCCGTTAGTGCATTCTGGGATGATATTAGAAAATATAATTGTACCTGTTTCGTCTATATCGGCGAGTTCCTTCGTTACCTAATGAGCAGACCAGCGGACCCAAAGGACAAAGAGAATGCTGTACGCACAATTGTCGGCAATGGTCTAAGACCCGACATTTGGATGGAGTTCAAGGACCGTTTTGGAATCGAGCGAATCGGTGAATTTTATGGGGCGAGTGAGGGCAATGGTGCATTTGCCAATATTTTTAACAAAGATTGCACCGTCGGATTCGGCCTCGCACCGGCCAAACTGGTGAAATACGATGTCGGCGATGATGAACTGGTCCGTGATGTTAATGGACTATGTTGTGAGGTCGAACCTGGCGAACCCGGACTGCTACTTTTCGAAGTCACTGAAAAATCGCAATTCGAAGGTTATACGAGTGAAGAAGCATCGAACAAAAAACTGATTCGCAATGCGCTGACACAAGGTGATGTTTATTTCAACAGTGGTGATCTGATGAAGACAGTGGATGTCGGGTTTAGCTTCGGACAAACACATTATCAGTTTGTGGACCGTGTTGGTGACACCTATCGATGGAAAAGTGAAAATGTATCGACCAATGAAGTCGGTGAAATTATCAACAACCATGATGCTATCGTTTTTACCAATATCTACGGTGTTGAAATACCGGGAACTGATGGTCGCGCAGGGATGGCCGCTATTGTATTTAAGGATGGCTTACAGAGTGAGAACATAGATCTGGAAAGTATTTCTGCCCATATCATTGGAAATCTACCGGCCTATGCGCGCCCAATTTTTATTCGTGTTCTCGATGAACTTCCAACCACAACCACACACAAACTACAAAAAAATGATCTACGGGATCAGGCTTACCACCTCGAGAAGGTGAGCCATGAACTACTGGTTCTCAAACCGGGAGAAAGTGTCTATTCGAAACTTGATAGCGATTTCTACGACAAAATCGTACAACGGGAAGTGGCATTTTAAGATCGCATCGCCAGGTTCCACACGCATCAGAGCAAGCTCGCTTGCTCCCAATGTTCAAGCCCCGACCCTGGCAAGAATCTTATCCAGATGATTGGCGAATTCACGCCTATCCGTTTGGCTTAGAGGTGGCGGTCCACCGGTATTGATGCCACTGGATCGCATGGTATCCAGAAAATCTCTTATATTCAGGCGCGGCTTAATATTTTCAGTGGTAAAAAGCTCACCTCTTGGACTGAGCGCCTGGCCACGTTTTTCAATCACCTCTGCCG
>CAZAZB010000292.1:0-5498 GCA_964489485.1 uncultured Pseudomonadales bacterium
CGTGAGATCAATAATGCGCGATGTAAGATCTTCAGTACTGCCATTCCCGGCTTCGAGCAAAAGTGGCTCATCGGGAAATAGCGGGGTCAGGTTTTCGAAAAGTATTTTTTTCTTTGACTCTGCAGGGTCCGTAAAATTGATTTGGTCAACCTTGAGTAAAGCAAAGTATCGCTCGCTATCTTTTGGCGGGCGGATCTTTCCAGAGACGCTGTCTCCTGTGCGCAGGTTGAACCGTCTTATCTGGCTGGGAGACACATAAATGTCATCCGGACCAGCGAGATAGGAGCTATCGGCAGAACGCAGAAAACCGAATCCATCCTGGAGGATCTCCAGTGTGCCATCACCGTAGATTGCTTCGCCGCCCTTGGCATGCTTGCGCAGAACACTTGCGATGATTTCTTGTTTACGGGACCGGCCAAGGTTGTCCATCCCCATTTCGTGTGCTATTTCCAGTAATTCTGGTATGGGTTTGGCTTTTAGATCAGTTAGATTCATTTAATTCACTTGTTGATTGTCAGATAGAAAAAACGCGTAGGCGTTTGGATTTTTAAAATGTGGTGGAGTATATCGCTGGAAAGGGATTGGTCTTGATTGAGACCTTAGTACTAATATTACCGCTTACTTGCGCATGAAAATACAGGCATTTTGCCGAGCGGCAGTATCTATTCAAAAGTCAAACCGAGCTGATTTTCAGGCTCTGGTTTCTAAGATTTTTGTCGTTTCGTCCGTTTACAATGAGTTGTAGGGTGCAAAAATGATATTTTTAAGGCTAATTGTCAACTACTTTTTTCAGACTTATCACTCTAGCCTATTTATTTTGACTCGTTTTGCCTTAACAATCCAGGGGCCAGGCCAGAAAATTACCCACATGAACTGGCCTGGATTGCGTGCTAAATATTACTATCCAGAAATGCCGTGAGCTGCGATTTTGACAGGGCGCCGACCTTTGTTGCTTCCACTTCACCGCCCTTAAAAAGCATCAATGTTGGGATTCCGCGAATGCCATATTTTGGAGGTGTTTGTTCATTGGCGTCAATATCGAGTTTACAAATTTTCATTTTGCCATCGTACTCTGAAGCAATTTCCTCAAGTACAGGCGCAATAACCTTACAGGGTCCACACCATTCGGCCCAGTAATCCACCAAAACCGGAACGTCTGAATTAATTACCTCGGTTTCGAATGTGTCATCAGATACATGACTAATTTCTGCCATCTTGTAAGGTCTCCGCAAAGTCGGTGGGTCAATTGAGAAAGCTATCCTATTCCCGCGAGCAACAATTCACAACTAATAACAGACGGCGGAACAATTTACAGGCAATGGGATAGTGGAACAGCACGATTTTTCACTCAGCGCAGAGTGGCTGTGCTGGTCGGTAAATTGTGCAGAGGGGCAACGATGGTACCCTATCAATGCATCTTCATTTTGCGCGTAAGTCTTGAGCGACTGTTTTTGCAAAGTAGGTGAGTATTGCGTCAGCGCCCGCTCTTTTCATCGCCAATAGTGATTCATGGATAACTTTATCGTCCAACCATCCATTATCGATTGCTGCACGGTGCATCGCGTATTCGCCGCTAACCTGGTAGACCATGGTTGGAACCGCAAACTCATCTTTGACTCTCCTCACGATATCCAGATAAGGCATACCCGGTTTTACCATGACCATATCGGCGCCCTCTTCCAGGTCAAGGGCAACCTCCTGTAGTGCTTCGTTACTGTTGGCGGGATCCATTTGATAGGTATGCTTGTTGCCACTACCAAGATTTGAAGAAGAACCCACCGCATCTCGAAAAGGTCCATAATAGGCAGAAGCATACTTCGCAGAATAGGCCATTATCCGTGTGTTACTGAACCCCTCGGATTCCAGCGCCTCTCGAATTTTACCTATCCTGCCGTCCATCATATCGGAAGGTGCAACGATATCGACACCGGCCTTGGCCTGACTTATTGCCTGCTTGACCAAAGTCGTTAGGGTGATGTCATTTGCGACATAACCGTTAGCATCGAGCAGGCCATCCTGGCCATGGCTGGTATAGGGGTCAAGCGCAACATCCGTCATGATACCGATATCAATCCGGGCTTCTTTGATGGCCCGAACCGCACGCTGGGTCAGCCCGTTAGAGTTGAACGATTCTTCACCCTGTGCAGTTTTTAGATTGGGAGCTACCACAGGAAAGAGTGCCAGTAATGGTATCCCGAGATCTGCCAGTTCGTGCGCCTCCTTCACCAGAAGATCAATGCTCATTCGGTTGATGCCTGGCATGCTGGGTACGGGTTCTGTCTTATCGATGCCCTCTATCACAAAGATCGGATAGATAAGATCTGAGACCGTTAAATGGTTCTCTTGCATAAGTTTTCTGGAAAAGGAATCTGTGCGCATTCGCCGCATTCTGGTTCCTGGGAAATGTCGTGACATGGATTTTCCTGAAGAGTTGAACTTTCTGGTGTGGGAGTATTATAACGCAATGCCTGGATATGCAGTTGCCGGATTATGGGTTGTCATTGACACATTGATTCTTCGGGCGTTAAATGGAATGACAATTTGTCACTTCCCTGGTTGCCAATGTCCGAAGCTGCTGTTAAACAGCCTCAATCTTCCCTTGAAAAACTACGAGAAGGTGCACGTAAGCTCTTTATTGAAGAGGGCTATCACAATGCGAGACCGCAAGATATTGCCAGAGTTTCAGGTGTTGCTAATGGGACTTTCTATATTCATTTTGCTGACAAGAAAGAAGCATTTCTTGATTTTGCCGAGCAGGCACAAGCCGAACTGCTGCGCGAGTATACGCACCAGCTTGACGGCATTGCTGATCATCGGGAGCGCTGGAAAATTATTTGCCGAACGGTGATTGAGTTTGCAGGGAAAAATCCAGGGCTGCTTCAGGCGGCATTTCTTGACCCTGTTTTAATTGCACCGAGAGATGAAAAAGCCTGGCAGTTGTATGACCGGCTGGGGTTTTTTGTTGAGATGGTGGTTGATCTCCAGGCACCTGGAAAGGTAGCTGATTACGATACGGAAATGGTCAGCCACGCTATTTGCGGCATGTTGCGCCACGCGATGGTCTATGCCTCTCGCAAGAAGGTGGATAGGGAAAAACTAATTGACGATCTGAGTCTCTTTATTGATCGGGGTTTGGGGAACGTCTAAAGCCGGTCAAGGTGGGTTAATGATGGCCTCAGGTGACGAAGTGGATGCCGGGAGCGCAATGTGAGATCGAGTAGTTTTGGATAGAACTGCCGGAAAAAGAGCAATTACAGATAGAACATCTACAGAGAGAACATTAGCGGATAGAGCGACCGCAGATAACACAACTTGGACAAAGCATGAGGAGGAATAGAAATGTTAAAACTTAACTATTCGAAGAAAGAAATCGAAGCAGAGCATAATTATGCAACACCACATGTTGAATGTGGGGTGAGGTTGCATGGTGGCTTCGCGGTGGATGGTCAATACATTTCACCGCGAACCAAAAATCGTTGGGAAGCAGTAAACAATTGGCATCAGCAGTTGAATGATCGCGGCGTTGACATTGTTGAAGCAACAACTGATTTGCTGACCGAGCCAAATTTCCCCAGTGTGGCACAACAGGTGTTACTTCTGAAAAATGGAATTGATCAGGGGTTCTGGGATTCACTGACTATTACCGGTCTTATTGAAGGGAGAGGCCGCGCACTCGCTGACCTGACGGCGCCGGATTTTCAGGACATCATCGTAGAAGATATCAGCAAAACCGCCCTCGCCCATATGAACGACGGATTGCTGACCACCCATGGTTGGGATGAAGGTGGCAATCCGGCAACAGATGTAGGCGGCCATGATGTGATGTGGTACGTCGCCCGCGATCTTGTTTTTGGGAAAGACAAGTATCCTGTACCAGAAGCACCGGCGAGTATTGGTCGCGAAAAAGAAGAGCGGGAAATGGAGCAGATTCCTCCTGAATTTGAAGGAGTTATTTCCTTTCTGATGAATCTGTTAATGATCGAGGTGCGTGCAGAGAGAGCATTTGATTTTTACGAGAAAGTGATGAGCAGTGAAGATGTTTTCACTGATCGAAGAAAAGAAGCAAGCCATGCAGCAGAATTGGTTGATCGAATCAGGGCGGATGAATCTGTGCATGTCGCCTGGCTAAGAGCTGCTATCTCCGAATTTAGAAGTTTTACGATCAAGACAGTTGATGGTCGCCGGGTGAAGGGCGCTGAAATTCTAGATCCCGTCTGGGAGCAGATGATTCATTGGCATGGAGTCGAAATGCACAAAACCAACAGGCCAATATCAGCGGAGACGATAAAGAAAGCGATTCTTGCGACGGAGAATGGTCAGGCTGTATATGAAGAATTTGAAGGGCTTAACGCAGCATAGATTTTTAACCACCGGGATTCAGGAGCAATCATGAAATTTGGAATATTTTACGAACATCAATTGCCAAAGCCGTGGGGCGAGGGTGATGAGCAGAAGCTTTTTCAAGACGCACTGGATCAGGTTGAACTCGCTGATCGACTGGGGATTGACTATGCCTGGGAAGTCGAACACCATTTTCTGGAAGAATATTCACATTCATCTTCGCCAGAGATTTTCTTGGCCGCAGCATCGCAGCGTACAAAAAATATTCGACTGGGTCATGGTATTCGGCAGGTAATAGCAAACTACAATCATCCAGCCCGAACCGCGGAGTGTATCGCAACATTGGACCTTGTCTCCAATGGTCGGGTCGATTTTGGGACTGGCGAGTCCTCTGCAATTTTAGAGTTGGGTGGTTTTGACATCCCGGTTGCGAGTAAACGCGAGCAGTATCTGGAGGCAACCGAGCAGATTTGTAATATGCTGGCAATGGACCCCTATCCCGGTTATGAAGGCAAATATTTCAATATGCCGTGTCGTAATATCGTACCAAAGTCTGTGCAAAAACCTCATCCGCCGGTATGGGTTGCCTGCTCTAATCGGGAAACGATCAAGATGGCAGCACGATTGGGGATTGGGGCACTGACGTTTGCCTTCGTTGATCCGTTAGAGGCGAAACATTGGGTAGATGAGTATTACAATATTATCAAGAGTGATGAGTGCGTGCCCATTGGGCATAGTGTCAATGCAAATATCTGTATGGTAACCAGTTTTTCTCTTCATCAGGATCGCCAGAAAGCGATTGAGAGGGGGCTTGAGGGCTTCGAGTTTTTTGGTTATGCGCTTGGTTCGCTTTATGGTTTTGGTGCACACAAGCCTGGCCGTACGAATCTGTTTGAAGAGTTTCGCGAGCTGCGTAACAAACGGTTGGAAGAAAACCCAATTGATTTTGTTAATGCGCTAACGGCAGAAAGAGGTGGCATCGGTACGCCTGAAGATATGCGGGCTCACCTCAAGAAATTTGAAAAGGTCGGCGTGGACCAGGTCACTTTTATTCAACAAGCCGGTATGAACAAGCATGAGCATATTTGTGAGTCTCTCGAAATATTTGCCAGCGAGGTCATGCCGGAATTTAAGGAAAGGGAAGAGGAGCGTGTGGC
>CAZAZB010000293.1:0-5496 GCA_964489485.1 uncultured Pseudomonadales bacterium
TCTCAGGAGTGTCAAGACCCAGTAGAACATCCCTGGGTATCCCCTGAAGCTCACCGGCGAATCAGCTGCGGCTGTAAGAGACATTGCTTATCAGCGGTTTGACAGTGTTGTGTGCTTTTTGATTGTAATAGTCCTAGCAGGGTGCTGAAGAGAAACTGTTAGGGGCAAGGCAAGGCGAAACACCATCTCGTTACCTTCAATGCTCCAATTGATCTTTGCGCCAATTTCGTTTGCTCTAAACTGGATATTGTTCAGTCCATTGCCATACTTCGAATGTACAACATCACCGGGTGGTGAGGCGTTGGACAGCGTGAACTCTAAATCTGCTTCAGTCATATCCACCGTAATCGTAATGTATTGGCAATCCGGTTGTTGAAAGCAATTGGTAATCGCTTCTCTGAAAATGCGAATCAAATGATAGTTGCTGTCGCTCGGCAGGGCCAGTTCACCGATGTCACCCTGTCGTTCCCAGAAGACCTGTACATTGAGACCTTCTGCGCGGAGGATTGTTTCTTCCCGGCAGTCCGCTAACAATGTAGAAACAGTGAGGTGGGGAAATTTAGCGCGGAAGATCGCGGCCCTTAAATTTTCGAGTGCCGCTCTGGCCAGCACCGGGTTTTTCTGTTCGTCTGGAGACTGAATGATCGAAACGAGTTTTGAGCCAACATCATCATGAAGATCTCGATAGATTTTCTCACGTTCTTCCAGCGCTGATTGTTTTCGTTCAAGGACCAGTTCCTGACGAAATACTTTCTCCAGCTCAACTTCTTTTTGCCTGACCCGCGTTTGGAGTTCGCCCTTAAGCGTCTCGGCGTGTTGCAAGGCATTTACGAATCGCTGGGCAAGGTAGCTAAACAGGCAGAGTAGAATGAAAGGGATGCTGAATTGAGCCCAGTTTGATGCCCTAATCCAGGTTTCTGTGTCACTCAGCGCAAAGAAATAAATATCGTGAAGAAAGATGATTGCTATTCCACAGAAGGCGAGTGGAAACCAGATTCTGGATATGTGGAAGTGTCGATACACACGTATCGATCCGGTCACCAGGATGTAAAGAAGAAAGCAAAGCAGGATTGAATGGATCAGATACACAGAGGGGAAGAAAAAGTCTCTGGGTACCAGGACATAAAACGGGAAGGCGACGATACAGATTCGCCCCATCATCTTTTTTAGTTTCCTGGACCCGACGTCCAGTGCGAGATTCACAAAGGCGAAAAGAAAGTAAAGACTCAGGTCAACCGCGATATGGATGAAAACCAGTAGTGGGGCGAGGCCAATAGGGTAGTCCTTGACGAATAAGTAACTCATCACCACTGAAGCACTCGCGCTGGCCGCGGCAAAGTACAGGTAGAGGTGATCATTGCGACGCAGTAACCAGAACCATAAAGTGACCAGCGCAAGGGTGACGCATAGCCAGAATGCCCAGCGACTTGTTGTGACCTGCCAAAAGGTACGATTTTCCCAGATACGGTGGAGTGCCAAAAATGGTCCTACTATTGGTTCTGACATAACAGGACCATAGTCACCCCCGGTCAAGCCGATGTAGAGGTGGTTGTCAGCCTCCTTAAAGGATGACTCGGGCAGGGCCACCAGCAATGGGTGGTTCCAGGCAGTGGTGAACCAGCCGGGCCTCGTGTCGCTTCCCTCCAGGCGTTGATCATTCAGAAACACAGATGCCTGCGTCTGATAACGTCGAAGATAGATGCCAAGAATAAGATCAGGCTTCTCCAGTTCAAATTTAAACCAGACATGTTTCGGCCGGTCCTTATTAGGAACACCGCGCAGTATGTAGGGTAGTTCGAATGGCTGCCAATCAGCGAGACTATCGGGTGGGCTTGCATTACCGGACTCCAGGCTGGGTTCAAGGTCGGACTCAATATAGTGTCCATGATGAAGTTCGACTATTTTCGAGGACATCCCGATGTAGGGATCGGCAGGTTCTTGCGATCTACCCTGTGAAAAGGCCGGGATAGAAAGGACTAGCACAAGCATCCAGCAGGCAGCCGTAATCGGCTTCAATGGTGCTCTCTCAATGTGTATCGATAAACCTTCATGGCAACTCTTGTGATGCATTATCAAAAGTCCGAATGGTAGCACCTCCCCCACGTTTGGGGGTAGGCGTGGCGAGAGCGACAGGTTATGTTAAGACTCTGGTTAATGACTGAGATTTGGAATGATTCCTGCGAGTATCCTGATTCTGGAAGATACGCCCGAGACCATGCTGTGGTTAACAGACGTCATACTGGCCGCTTTCCCCGATGCCATTATTACGGGAGCCGAAAATCTTGCGGATGCCATTGACCAGGTCAATCGTCGAGCGTTTGATCTGGCATTGGTAGATCTGGGCTTACCCGATGGATCGGGTATCACGCTTATCGACGAGGTGCGAAAATTGAAGCAGGAAACATTTCTCATTGTGGCGACGATTTATGACGATGAAAGAAGCCTGTTCGATGCACTTCGCGCCGGTGCGAACGGATATCTGCTGAAGGATGAACCGAAGGAAACAATTCTTAAATACTTGTTAGGCGTTGTAGACAATCATGCACCGGTATCGCAAAGTTCTATGGCGAAGGTGCTGAATCATTTCCATAAGCAGGGGGAGTCCAGGCGTGACTCTGACTTATCCGTCCGGGAGGAGGAAGTCCTCAGATTGATCGCTAAAGGGTTGAGTGTTGTCGAGGCGGCTGGGCTGTTAAAACTTCAGGTCAATACAGTGAAAGGCTATGTGAAGACGATTTACTCCAAGCTGGGTATCTCAAGTCGGGCAGAGGCGACTAGCTATGCGATTCAACGCAACTTGATCGATATTTAGTCTGAGTAGAATGTTTCGCATATTGTTTTCTATCAGTATCAAAATACCGCTACAAGTCACCGGTGAATGCGCTCGCCTGTAACTTGTGCCGTGATTGGAAGAACTTATTTTTTACTGGCCGCGGCTTTCTCTGCTTTGGCGAGTGCTTTTTGTCTTTTTTGCTCTTCTTTAGCCAAAGTTTTCTGGCGCTTCTTCTCTGCTTTTGCGAGTCGCTTCGCCTCGCTCTTTGCATCTTTGTAAGCCTTGTCAACGGATGCCTTGTGAGATTGTTCCAATTTTGGATATATGGCCATGGCGGATGCGAGTGCTTCCTCGTAACCGGGCAGCCCCTGGAATTTCGAATGCATATATACAGAATAATCGTACATGCTGTTGAATGACTGAGACGTATTTTCTTTCACGTAGTCCCAACCGCCGATCGCGAGTACCGCGCCCATTTCCTTGGATTTACTCTTGGCGGAACTTTTCAGGAATCCTCCAAAAGGCACCTTCGTCGCAAGCATTCCAACCGCCTGGTCACTCGCCATTGCCCCAACTTCTGAACCTACCTGAGCAGTGAGCGCCTTGGCCGCCCACTCTGTTGGCTCGCCAGACTGATCGAAGGGCAGCATGTATTTGCCTGAACTCCCCTGAATGGGTTGCTTGGACTTAAGCGTTATCGTCCCGGCGTCAAGCAGGGCCTGTATTTCCTGATACTTATCTACTACCTGCCCTACCTGCCCCAGAATTATCTGCGCTTTCACAACACTACCCATGTCGACTGCGGTAGCAGATAAGGCGCCGCCGAGTAGCAGTATCGACAAGGCTGTCGAGAGAATATTCTTCATCATTTTTATCACCCGCATTTCCAGCTCCTGATTTTAGTTATTGCACAGTTTACGCCTTCAGAAAAAACCGACACGCCCCAAATGGGGGGTGTGCAGCGACCATAGGTGTTAATGGTGCCAAGTTCTTATTCTGGAATGACGCGAGTAACGATAGATTTCGGCTTGTTCGATTGGCGGTACGGGTGCCGACCAGTCTATGGCAGTTTTTCGCTGGATTGCTGGCACTGTGCGTTCGAGGTCCTGATAGTGTCAATTTTCTGACAACCTGGCTAGAGGGAATGTAGTTGCGGGAAGAAGTGATAAAAACAGATTTGGACAGCTATCGTACCCATTAAGCCGTCAGGGCCTTACAGCAATGCCTGCAAATGGGGTTGATGGATAGGGTCAAAGGTGGCATGAATTTTGCTGATCTTCTATGAGGCGTTTTTTAATTCATCACTTCAATGAAATACTAAGCAATTGTAGGGCAAGTAGTGTGCATGAAAATTCACTGGAATTTATAGGCTCATCAAAGAGTCGGTGCCCGTATTAGTGGTCATTGGCTTTGAACTTTCAGAATGTGGAACGAGCAAGAGAACTGATATGAACCTGAAACTTAATATCCTCCTTGTCGTTGACCGACCTGACCATGACGTCCTTCTGAAGGATTCCGTTGAACAATTAGGGTTCAATCTGGTTATAGCTGCCTCTGGCGACGAAGCATTGGTACTCATGTTGAAAACCAGCTTTTTACTGGTGTTGCTTGATCTACAAAACACTGTCGGGGATAGTTATAAGGTAGTCGAGCTCATCCAACAGTTTGAAACCACGAAACATGTGCCGCTGTTGATGATCGTCGACGCAGAAGAGTTTTCTGTACCTCTCTCCGGAAAAAGTCCGGCCAATGCGATCGATTACGTCTTCACACCTGTAATTCCCGAGTTAGTTTGTAGCAAAATAATGGTTTATTCGAATCTACAACAACAGATTATGACGGTCCGGGAACAGTATGAAAATATGATCACGCTCAATGGTATCTTGCCCGTTTGTACGGACTGCAAAAAAATTCGCAATGATCGTGGTGATTGGGATGAAATAGAGGCCTACATTGTCCAGCACACGCGTGTGAAATTCAGTCATGGGATATGTGACAGTTGCCTGGAACTCCATCATCCGGAGGTTCGCACGGAATCCATCACTAGTCATAGTACCCTCTGAATGACATGCGTAGACGTGACCTAACGACAATTCGACAAGTCTAGGAAACTGCGGAGTTTTTCCACAAGTTTTCTGTTAGTGTGCCGTTCACGAAATGGACGTGATTGTGCATTCTAGTATCGATCATCATTTAGAAACCAAACTAATTTCAAGGATATGAATATGAAACCCGTGATGAAACTTCTTTTATTAGTTGCATACACATTCTCTATCGCAATTTACCCGACTGTCGCCTCTGCCATGGAGCATGGCATGGACAAGCAGGGGATGGAAAAGCATGACATGGATGGGCATGACATGGGCGAAATGATGGATACCCCGACAGCCGAGAGAGCCATGATTATCTCTCTTGAAGCCGAGATCACAGAAATTGATGCGGAGACCAGACAAGTCAGTTTGATTGGGCCACAGGGTAATACACAGACTTTGACCGTCGGACCAAAGGTCAAGCGATTCAATGAGCTTTCAGTGGGTGATACGGTTCTGGCGACCTATGTCACGTCTGTTGTTGCCGAACTTCGGGAGCCAACGGAAGCGGAAAAGATGCAATCAGTCGTCGAATCTTCTGACCAGATTTGAACATAAATCAGAATAGCGGCGTGGATGTAATGATAGTTTGCATATTGGTTATAGTTGTGGGGAGCTCACGCTGAAACACAA
>CAZAZB010000294.1:0-5454 GCA_964489485.1 uncultured Pseudomonadales bacterium
CCTAGTTCTCGCCCGTCGAAGCATATCTGAAGCCATGTTTGACATTGGATTCCCTGAACTTCTACTCATTGGCATTGTTGCTCTGCTGGTCATTGGTCCGGATAAACTGCCAGAAACAATCCGGACCGTCTCTCTGTGGATAGGCCGTTTTAAGCGAAGTTTCGCCAACATCAAACAGGAAATCGAAAGTGAGATCGGCGCTGATGAAATCCGCTCACAACTCTACAACGAATCAATTATGGCGGAAATAGCAAAATCAAAAGAAGCCATTGAGGATGTCAAAGAAAGTATTCACTCAACAATAAACGACGTCAGCACTTCTGCTGCAGATCTAGACCCAAATAAATCAGTCCGCCACAAACCGCAAGAATTAAAATGACTGAACAACCCGACGAACCGATTGATCAATCTGCTGAGTCTGATCAGGGACAGCCGTTGATCGATCACCTGATCGAGCTACGAACAAGAATTCTACACAGCTTACTGTCTATACTCGTTATCTTCCTGCCTCTCTTTTATTTTGCCAACGATATCTACAGCTACATCTCCGAACCTCTAAGGGCATTCTTGCCAGAAGGAACAACGATGATTGCGACAGAAGTCGCGTCACCCTTCCTGACACCCTTTAAGTTAACGCTGGTGTTATCAATCTTTATCGCAATGCCTTTTATCCTTCACCAGATTTGGAGCTTCATTGCACCCGGTCTTTATTCAGGCGAAAAGAAAGTTGCGCTCCCTTTGTTAACGTCCAGCATCATTCTTTTTTATGCGGGTATCTCCTTTGCATTCTACGTTGTGTTCCCACTTATCTTTGGATTCTTTACCAGCGCTGCACCCGATGGTGTGACTATCATGACGGATATCAATCGTTATCTGGATTTTGTTCTAAAGTTGTTTTTCGCCTTCGGCCTGGCATTCGAGATACCCATTGCAACCATATTGTTGGTCTGGACTGGCGCAACCAGTGTCGAGAGCCTTAAAAAGAAAAGGCCCTACATTATTGTTGGCTGTTTCGTGATGGGTATGTTGCTAACACCGCCAGATGTTATTTCACAAATTCTGCTGGCGATACCCATGTGGCTGCTCTATGAATTCGGCATCCTCTTCTCACAGCTAATCGAGAAGAGAAAAAAACAAGAGAGCGAAGAAGCACAAACTTAGCCGATAACTCGCCTCGAATTGACTATTGATCGAGCCTGCAGGCTCCGCGACACACACCCTGAACCGAACTGGTCAATATTGAAAAGCGACTAGTCAGGTATCCAGCATGAAAGTTACCGGGCCATCATTGATGAGGCTTACTTTCATGTCAGCACCAAATTTACCAGCAGATACTGGACAGAAATCGCTCGCTTGCCGTAGAAACTCATCATAGAGCACCTCAGCCTGGTCAGGCGCCGCCGCTGAGGAAAAGGAAGGTCGTCGTCCTTTGCGGGTGTCAGCTGCGATGGTGAATTGGGATACCACCAACAAATCGCCACCAATATCCAGAAGACTGAGATTCATGTGACCTTTCTCGTCCGAGAAAACTCGATAGTTGACAACTTTTCTCGCGAGCTTCTCGACATGCGCCTCTGTATCGTCTTTTTGTACGCCAAGAAACAGAAGAAGACCGCGACTTATATTTCCTGTTAGCTTCCCGTCTGCGACAACACTCGCTTCGCTAACACGCTGGATCAAACCTAACAAAATTATTGCCGCCTGTTAATGATAATGATAATGACTTTGTCTTTATACAATTTCGCCAGGCAATGTCCGCTTGTGTCTTACACGCCGAAGTCGTCTTCGAAACGCAAGGACATGTCGCGAGTGGCTCTAATCAGCGCATCAATCAGCACCGGCTCAGTCGCCGAGTGACCTGCCTCACGGACAATATAGAGCTGTGAAATTGGCCATGCCTGATGCAGCAAGTGTGCATTTTCAAGCGGGCAAACCATATCAAAGCGCCCATGAACAATAATGCCGGGAATATCCTTTAACTTCGCCGCATGCGATATGACCTGATCTTCATCCAGAAAACAACCGTGGGAGTAGTAGTGGCTACCTACCTTGCATCGGGCAAGTGCACGGTGAGGGTCTGAAAAATGTTTGATCAACCGCTGATTAGGATGCAATGTGGCGCAATGGGCCTCCCAACTAGACCAGGCTTTTGCTGCACCCATCCGCGCAAGCTCGTTCGACCCGGTCATCAGGTGGTGATAGGCATCAGGAAAATTATCTCGTTCTTCTGTGGGAATCGGGGCGACAAAGTCTTCCCAATGATCCGGGAAAAACTGGCTGGCCCCTTCCTGATAGAACCAATCAATATCTTTCTGGCGGCCTAGAAATACACCGCGAAGAACAAGACCAAGGGTTCGTTCAGGATGTTTTTCAGCGTAGACGAGACTCAAGGTCGCACCCCAACCACCACCGAATAACATCCACTTATCAATATCCAGATAGTCTCTGATCCGCTCCATATCAGCGATCAGATCACTCGTTTCGTTGTGCGCCAGTTCGCCGTGGGGAGTTGATCTACCGGCACCGCGTTGATCAAAAAGGATAATTCGATATTTTTCTGGATTGAAAAAACACCGACTATCAAACTCGCAACCCGAGCCAGGACCTGCATGAACAAACAAGACCGGTATACCATCAACTGAACCACTCTCATCGACATATACTTCATGAAGATCATCCACTTTAAGCTTATGACGGGCATAGGGCTTTATTTCTGGATACAAGGGTAGCATCAGTTTTCCTCTAATTAGACCGCCTTACCACAGCCACTGACTATTGGGCTGCTAGGCGACCTTTGCTCTTTCAGCACGCTTACGTTCATTCTCTGTCAGCAGCTTCTTGCGGATTCTAAGGTGATTGGGTGTTACTTCCACCAGCTCATCATCGTCGATAAATTCAATTGCCTGCTCAAGAGTATGTTTGACTGGTGGAGATAGTACAATATTCTCATCCGTCCCCGATGCCCTGACATTGGTCAATTGTTTTCCTTTCAACGGGTTAACCACGAGATCGTTACCCCGCTGATGCAGTCCAACGACCATCCCTTCATATATTTCGGTATTCGGTGGAATAAAGAGTCGTCCGCGAGCTTGCAAATTGAACAGTGCGAAGCCAAGTGCTTTACCGCTCGCCATGGAAACCAAAACACCATTGGTACGTCGATGAATTTCGTGGCTAACGATTTTCCCATAGTGGGAGAACACACTGGTCACGATACCCGTACCCGATGTCATGGTCATGAATTCGGATCTAAAACCAATGAGCGACCTTGTGGGAATCAGGAATTCCAATCGTACCCTACCCTTTCCATCTGGCATCATATTAGTCAGTTCAGCCTTTCTGATACCCAGCGCTTCCATGACAGCACCCTGGTGTACCTGCTCTACATCCAGAAGCAGGTTCTCAAAGGGTTCATGTGTTTCGCCATCAACTTCTTTAAAAATCACTTCAGGTCTGGATACACCCAGTTCGTAGCCCTCACGCCGCATTGTTTCGATAAGCACACCCAGATGAAGTTCGCCTCTGCCAGAGACTTTGAACTTGTCGGCACTGTCTGTATCTTCAACCCTAAGTGCTACATTGTGCAGAAGTTCTCTTTCCAGGCGTTCTTTGATATTCCGGCTGGTAACAAATTTTCCATCCTGCCCGGCGAAAGGAGAATTGTTGACCTGAAAAGTCATGGAAATCGTCGGCTCGTCTACCTGCAACTGAGGCAAAGGTTCACCATGACCAGGTGTGCAGATGGTGTCTGATATCTGTAATCCGTCGATGCCAGAAATGCAAACAACGTCTCCAGCAAATGCTACTGGCACTTCGACTCGCTCCAGTCCTTTATATCCCATCACTTGCAGGACTTTAGCCTTACGCTCCTTGCCTGCGCCATCAACGACAATAACCTGACTGCCGGTCGATACCTTTCCTCTGGTTATTCTGCCCAATCCGATGACACCCACATAACTGTTGTAGTCCAGGGCGCTAATCTGCATTTGGAGAGGCCCCTCTATGTCCACTTCCGGTGCGGGGACATTGTCAATAATCGTCTGCAACAGACATGTCATGTCCTCTTCAATCTTGTCTGATGACATGCCCGCCTTGCCTTCCAGCGCTGAACCGTAGATCACAGGAAAGTCTAATTGTTCGTCTGTTGCCCCGAGATTATCGAACAGCTCAAAGACCTCATCAACGACCCAATCAGGTCGCGCACCGTCGCGGTCAATCTTGTTAACCATCAGAATAGGATTGAGCCCATTCTCGAATGCTTTCCGGGTGACGAATCGTGTCTGCGGCATGGGGCCTTCAACGGCATCAACCAACAACAACACGGAATCCACCATAGACAGGATTCGCTCCACTTCCCCACCAAAATCTGCATGGCCCGGTGTATCGATTATATTGATGCGGCAACCGTTCCATTCCAGGGCCGTATTCTTAGCCAGAATCGTAATGCCTCTTTCTTTTTCCAGGTCGTTTGAATCCATTAATCTTTCGCCCTCGGCCTCGTTTCTATGCAGGGCGCCGGCCTGGGAAAGTAGTTTGTCAATCAGTGTAGTTTTACCGTGATCAACGTGAGCGATGATCGCGATATTGCGAATGTTCTGTTTCATGGGGAATTTCGAGGAGGTAGGTGTAGGCGCGGCATTATACGGATTGCCCGCAGAACTTCCACTTGCCCGCTTAATTCACTGGTTCAAGCGCGATCTACAAGTATAATGGCGCCAAAATTACCCTTACCCTGCAATTCGGCCATTCTAAAGTGACAACAATACAAAAAAAAGCAGTATCTCTTATCTCAGGCGGCCTTGATTCGATGCTTGCAACGAAGGTCATTATGGATCAAGGGGTCCATGTTGAAGGCATCAACTTCTTCACCGGATTCTGCGTAGAAGGCCATACCCACGCCATCCGGCAGAAAGACAAGAACAAACAAAAACGAAATAATGCACTCTGGGTTGCCGAGCAGCTCGGCATTAAGCTACACATTATTGATGTCATTGACGAATATAAGGACGTTCTTCTGAATCCAAAGCATGGGTATGGTGCCAATCTTAACCCTTGCCTTGACTGCAAAATTTTCATGGTGAATAAGGCACAAGCCTGGGCCTGGATGGAGGAAAACCAGTTTGATTTCATCATCACCGGAGAAGTGATAGGGCAAAGGCCCAAGTCACAGAGAAGGGAAACCATGCCAATTATCGCAAGGGAATCCGGCGCTGATGACAGGCTGCTTCGCCCACTTTGCGCCAAGAACCTGCCACCAACGCTACCGGAAAGAGAAGGCTGGGTGGATCGAGATGCCATGTACGATTTCCATGGCAGAAATCGGAAACCCCAGATGGCACTCGCTGAATCTTTTGGATTTACAGATTACGCACAGCCTGCGGGCGGTTGTTGTTTCCTGACGGATAAGTCTTATTCGGCCAAACTCGTTGATCTATGGCAGTCCCGCGGTGACAG
>CAZAZB010000295.1:0-5453 GCA_964489485.1 uncultured Pseudomonadales bacterium
CTGGCCAATCAGGCTTGTCCGCAGTAGGTTCTCTATTCTCGGACAAGCTCCTAGGTGCTTTATACCAGGGCTCTAAACCAGAGCCCGATGCGAGAGAGCTTCAAATAAGAGAGCAGGCGAATTGGAATTTATACAATCACAGGCAGTACAGCTGCTCACGGATCTCCCCGAGGCGTTGTTAATTACAACGTCCTCAGGTGAGATTGTTTTCTTTAATAATGCAGCTGCAAAACAATCTGGTTTTGATGTCAGTGAGATGCTGGGCAAGCATGTGTCGCATCTGCTGCCAGAATCCAACCGCCGCAAAGTCGATGTCGTCACATGGTTGAGCCGTTGGGCGGATAATCCCGACCCAGAGCAGCTTCGTTATCTGACGCTTGCTGGCATCACAAAAGAGGGTGCAGAGCGGCACTACCAGGTTCGGGTTTCCCGCTTCGATAATGAGGACGAAACCTGTTTTGTGATTGTGCTGCGAGATGTGACCGAGGAACAGGAGCAAACTGCAGAGCTTCGACATGCGCAGTTGATCAGCAATCGCATTATTGCGATTGGAGAAGATGCTGTGTTGAGTATTGATCCCGCCATGAATATTTGTTTCTGGAATCAGAAGGCGGAAGAACTCTTCGGTTATTCCGAGAAGGAGATCATGGGGCAATCGGTTAACTTGCTGGTCCCTGAGGCAGCACGAAATGCACATACCGATAGCATCGGGGTTTTTGGCGCTGCCAAGGCACCCTCTAAGTTTATGGGTCAACGCGGCGAGATTCTGGGTCAACACAAGTCCGGTCGTTTGATTCCTCTGGAAGCTTCCATCACCAAAACCTATATCGGCAGTAGACTCATCATGAGTGCTCAGGTTCGGGACATCAGTGCCAGAAAAAAAGCACAAAGAGATCTCCAAGAAAGAGAGGCCAGATTTGGTGCCGTTTTCGATCATGCGGTTGAGGCCATTGCGCTGCTGGATGCTGAAGGTCTTGTGCTGGAAATTAACAGTGCGGCCAAAAAGATGTTGCCGGAGGATGAACCTGTTCAGGGGAAACATTTGTGGGAACTCGGTTGGTGGGGTACACCTGATTCAAACGAACGAGCAGACGCAGAAAAATCTCTGCACGACAATGTCGTTGAAGCGGCAGCGGGTACGACAGTGCGCACGCGATCGGAACTCGTGACCAGTCATGGGATTCTTGATATCGATTTTTCGTTAATTCCCGTCACCAACAAGAGTGGTGAGGTGAAATACCTTATTGCTGAAGCCCGAAATCTGATTGAGACACTCTGAACTGACCCATGCCAAGAATTACTTATGTAGAAATCAACGGGACTGAACATGAGGTCGAGGTTGCTAACGGGCAAACACTCATGGAAGGCGCAATCAATCACATGGTCCCGGGAATAGAAGGGGATTGCGGTGGTTTATGTGCCTGCGCAACTTGTCATGTCTACATACCGGAGGAATGGCAGCAAAGTTGCGGAGAGCCGGAGGAGTTGGAACAGAATATTTTGGACTTTGCTTTCGATGTACAAGATAACAGCCGTTTATGTTGCCAGGTCACGGTTAGTGACGAGCTTGAAGGGATGCGAGTGTTGATGCCGGAACGCCAGTACTGACTGGATAACATCCAGTTTCGAGCTGTCCTGCAGAGTGCTGAATTCGTATAAGAACGGCTTTATTGACACGAGTCAATGTGACTTCAACCATGTTCACCTAGGATAAGCAGATCACAATATTTGTCATCCTGATACGTACTGGGATCTCTCATGCGAGATTGTAGATCAGGCTGACTCAACGCTTCTGTACCCTGGAGTTCCCTATGCAGGCGCTTGCCTTATTATTTTTGTTCCTACTCGCCGTCACTGTACCTGTTCATGCTGAAGAGCCTTCTGTTAGTAAAAGCGGTGATCGTATAAGCCGTGAAAGTAAAAGCTATCTGGAAGAAATCGTTGTTACGGCCACACGGTCGAAAAAACTGCTACAAAATACGCCCTATTCCGTCAGCGTCATCACTCAGGACAAATTGGCATTTCAGCCGGTCGATCAGGTAGCGGAATTGCTGCGTGATGTTCCTGGTGTCAATGTCTCTGATGCCGGGCAGGCAGGTCAGCTTCGCATTAGAATACGCGGCGAAGAAGCCAGAAGGATGGCCATGCTGGTCGATGGTCAGGAATTTGGTGATCATAGAGAAGTGGGTGTACCGATATTGATTGATCCCGGCGAGATTGAAAGGATAGAACTCGTCCGTGGTCCTGCCTCCGTTCTTTATGGCCCGAAGGCATTGGGCGGTGTCGTGAACATCATTACCCGGGCACCGACAGAACAAGCATTCTCGGGCAGGATGAGTTCATCTTTTGATAGCGCAACCAATGGCGTCAGGTTGACCGGGGCCGTGGGCGGTGCGAACAAAGCTTTTAACTGGCGACTGGGCTATACAACAAATAACCAGAATGATCGGGAGACACCTGCGGGTCGGTTAGAGAATACTTCTTACGATAGCGACAGTTTTTCCCTGGCACTGGGTAAAGTGATGGATCAATCGGAGGTCAAATTTCGGTATGAAGATTTTAATTCATCCTCTGAAGTCTTTGTAGAACCAGCGGTTCGATTCCAGCCGCCATTTGTTGATTTTGCGTTGGACGTACCGAGACGTGATCGTCGCAAAATTGCTATTTCATACAAAATTATGCCGACCATGGCCGCTGTAGATAGTGTTTCAATCGACATGTACCGCCAGGTGAGCAATCGGGAGTTTAATTCCTTCCCATCACTCTCTTTTGTACCCGGAGTGCGCACGGATGTCGCGATACTGACTGACAGTGAACTGACCAGCGATGGAATAAATGTGCAGGCGAATCTGGTTGTGGGTGATCGCCAGGCGCTGGTGACCGGTATGCAGTATGTCTCTGATCAAATTGATCAGCTGCGAGTGCGTGAAGTCACAACCAACGGGCTGCCAGTCAGCCGCTCAACAGGCATCGATAAGGCTTCATTGTCAACACTGGCTTTTTATGTCCAGGATGATATCGCCTTGAATGAGTCCTGGTCGCTGATTGGTGGCATGCGTTATTACCTGGTAGACGGACAGCTGGACCAGAGTGATCGTTTCACCGATCTACCGACCTTCGATGACAGTAAACTTGTTAAGAGTATTGCCCTGACCTATATGCCAGACGGCGGACTGACATGGCGATTGAACTACTCGGATGGTTACATCTATCCGTCGTTGCTGAATCTTGCCATGGGCGCCTTTGCGGGATCCAGGTACATTAACCCGACAGCCGACCTTAAGCCGGAAACATCGCGCACAATGGAGTTTGGCGTTCGTCTGGACAGAGGTTGGTTTTTCCTGGATGCCGGAATTTTCGCGACCAGAGCCAATAACTATATTGACCATTTATTTTGTGCGCCCGAGGATGGGTGTCTTGGTCCAAGAGATAAGGTTTATCGGAATGTCGGTAAGGCAAATAGTCAGGGGGTTGAATTGGTTGGCTCGATGTCTCTGGGAGAGTCTACAGCCTATACGAATTTGACATGGTTAAAGCGCAAGAAGGAATACGAAGGTGTTTCTACTTATCGTAGTGGTATTCCTGAATTGTCGGGGATTGTAGGTTGGCGAGTGCCGATGTCATGGCGTGGAAATTCTTTGGAACTGGATACCTTTATCAGATTTTCGTCATCCTCAGATGAGTTGTTTGTGGCAGGCAGGACTCTTCAGGAGGAATCCCATGCCGGATGGGGTACGTTGAATGCAAATATAAATTTCGCCACATCCAGCCATTATAAAGTTGCTTTGCAACTGGTCAATCTGACAGATAAGCAGTACAGCACCTCTACAGAAAACCTCTTTGCGCCTGGCCGGAGTGTTCGGCTAATGCTCAGTGCCGACCTGTAGTCGTCTCTCTCTTGCAGCACCTTTTATTAGCTGTTGGTTATTGATCCTGGTCAAGGCCAGGATGTCTGATAAATTGTAAAATCTCCCTGCGTTACAAAGAACTGGATTACAAAGTAATCGCTTGTAACGAAAAAGTTTCTTGGAGTTGTTGGAGTTGTTGGAGGTATTATGAATAAACTATCTACTTTTTTGATGGCTGCGGTGCTTGGTCTAACTGGATCAGTCGCCCATGCAGCAGATACAATAGGGCAGGCTTTTACGGAAGGGAAAGGTCATCTGGGGTTTCGATATCGATACGAGGGAGTCGATCAGGATGGAAAGCCAGAGGATGCGCAGATATCGACTTTAAGGACTCGCCTTAACTTCCGCACGGCTGATTACAAAGGCGTTTCGCTCTTTGCCGAAGCCGATGACGTTTCATATATCGGCAGTTCTAGATTAAATAACCTTCGAAATGGGAAAGTCCAATATCCTGTGGTGGCTGACCCCGACGGTACAGACATCAATCAGTTCTATTTCGACGTAAAGGGAAATGATCTTCTTTTCCGATTAGGTCGTCAGAGAATCAACTTCGACAATCAACGTTTTGTCGGCGGTGTCGGGTGGCGTCAAAATGAGCAGACGTATGATGCGGCAACGCTGATCGCGAAAGGAATTCCCAACAGCGTCCTGACTTATACTTACGTTGATAATATCTCAAGGATCTTTGGTCCGGAAAAAGGCGTACCGGCGAAAGATCTCGATTCTAACTCGCATTTTTTGCACTACAACTATTCGAAGGATGGGCTCGGTACCGTTGTAGGGTATGGATATTTTCTGGATATCAAAGACAATCCGGCGTTTTCCAGTCGTACCATTGGGCTTAGATATACAAATACATTCAATTCGCAAGGAGGCTTCTCTATTCCGTTGGTCGCCGAGTTTGCCACCCAGGATGACTACGGAGATAACCCCATTGGTTATACAGCTAACTACTACCTGCTCTCCGCGGGGGTGAAGGCTTCAGTGGTCAAGGTCATGTTCAACTATGAGGTGTTGGAGGGTGATAAATCTGCACCCGGTAAACGTTTTATTACACCGTTGGCGACATTACATGCTCATCAGGGTTGGAATGATAAGTTTCTTAATACGCCCTCAGCTGGCATTGAAGATGTCTATGTCAGTATTGGTGGAAACTTCGTCGGTATCAAAGCGGTAGTAATCTACCACGACTTTTCTGCAGAAGACGGTGGTGCCAGTTATGGAAATGAATGGGATGTAGCCTTGTCGAAGAAGTTTAACGATCATTATTCTGCGTTACTCAAGTATAGTTCCTACAGTGAAGATGGTTTCTCTACCGATACGGATAAGATATGGCTCATGTTAACGGCCAATTTCTAAGTATTTAAGCGTCTGCAAGACGTTCGTTTTGATGTAGGCCAGACCTGGGAAAAGGATCGGGTGGAATAGTTTTTTAATCTTTAGTGATTACGGTATAATAGACATTCCACCTTGGTCCTCTCGCAATAAATAATGGTGAACTCCGCCAGGCCCGGAAGGGAGCAACGGTAGCGATGACTTTATGTG
>CAZAZB010000296.1:0-5448 GCA_964489485.1 uncultured Pseudomonadales bacterium
GACCGTGAACCTGTCGCCCGCAACATACTTGCCCGAAACCGCGTTTCCCGAAAGAGAGTTTCCCGAAAGAGAGTTGCCTGAAAGAGAGTCGGAATCTGATAGCTCACCATCCAGTCGCTTGTAGTATCGACGAACATTGTTTTCACTCGTTTCTTTTGCCTGTTGGTTCTGCGTAAACCGGCCCATTTTGCCAACAATCGGGCCATTAACCCAGGCAATCCCGATTTGCGTCCAGAGTTCCAGTTCAATCTGGCGATTCCTCATTTCAACATGACCCAGTTCAAAGGGATCACGCCCGAACAAATTGGGCTCTGGATGAATGGCTTCCAGGTAGCGGCAAATGGCCACGGATTCGCCAAGGCATCGCCCATCGTCCAATTCCAGTACTGGAATTTTACCGCTGGCATTTTTCGCTAGAAATCCCGGCGTTTTATGTTCTCCTTTTGCCATATCACAGTGGATAATTTCTACCTCGACGCCCTTCTCTGCCAAGAAAATCTTGACCCGCCTGGGGTTCGGTGCGCCCTTATAGTCATAGAGTTTCATTATCTACTCACCTCGTTTGAAAATATTTTTCGATGGCTGATCCTATAGGATGGCGTCTCTCGTGTACAAATTTTGATTGCCAACGGCTTTGATACTGCCGCCAAGCGTAATAGTATTGGACTGGGCAAACAATAATAGGCAACAAGCCATGGTTTTCAGATCTTCTCATGTTATATCTTTGGTTCCACGAATAATCTTTACCAGCGTACTCACCCTTCACTCAACCGGATCAAGGTGTTTCGCAACAAAGGCATTGTTGCGACGCCTATTCACAAATATTCCCGTCTTTCTGACGACCATTTGGTTAGCAACATCTGCAACCACTAGCCTCGCCGTGACCCCGGAGGAAGCACTGGATGATAGCTGGGTAAAAGTCTGCCCAGGCGCTGCACCCGGTAGTTCCTTCGCCGCACGTTGTGGCGAGATCCTGAATGCGGGACCTGGCGGTGGTGATCGACAATCAGAAGCCGCCACCGGTAACAATCTAAACAATGTCAGCGCCCAGGGTCGGGTCGGCACGCTCGGGTCTGATGACGATAGCGATAATCGAGACGGCGACAGCGTGAAGCTGGAATCAGACTTCGGTCGCTGGAGCCTCCATTTAAATGGAAAATATTCATCACTGGAAAAAGACACGACAACTTTCGAGTCGGGATATGACACCGATAGCTATTCATTTACTGGAGGTGCCGACTACCGCCTTAACAACAATTGGACAATGGGTGCCTTCGCCGTATTCGGTAGCTCAGACACCAAATTCGATGGCAAAACGGGTAAACAGGATACAGATTCCTGGTCGGTGAACGGCGTCATTACCGGAATGCTAAGCAAACAAATTTACCTAACGGCTTATGCCGGCGGCGGCACTGTAGACTATGATACCGAACGTAACATCAACTACACCCTATTGTTAGACGCAGGCCTTCCGACAGAAAGCACCACAACGGTTAGCACCGTCGCGACCAGTAAAACCGATGCTGACCAGATATTTGCTGGTTTTGAACTGGGCTACCAGGTCGCCCGTGGCTCGACAATACTCGGTGCCTCAGCCGGGTACGACTATGTTGATACAGATATTGGTGCCTATGCGGAATCGGGAGGTGATGGGATGGCCCAGTCATTCGACAGTCAGAACATCACATCCCAGCTATGGTCCTTCGGTCTCGACCTGAGCCAGAATGTCAGCAAGACCTGGGGCATTTTAATCCCCTACGTCAGGGTTCGTTATTACATAGAAGCAGATAACAATTCGAGAAATCTCGTTTCCCGGTTCGTTGGTGATACATCGGGAACCGATATCATTTACGCCACTGAAGATCCTGATGACTTTGGCACAGCCGCCGTTGGATTCTCTATACTCACGGTAGGCGGCACCAGCTTCTATGCGGAATACGAACAGATGTTCGCCCATGACTATTTTAACCAGCGAACAGTCTCGCTTGGAGTACGTATCGAACTGTAGCGGAACAACATGATGAAGCATTATTTGGTTTACATTCTCGCTATTTTTTCAGTCATTGCCCTCAATGTGCCGTCTCTTGCCCAGGAAGAAGCGGCATCACTACTACCGGTTGATTGCCTGCTACCTGGGCAGGTTCGAAAACTAGGTCGTATAACGACATTTATCACGCCGCGCAGCCCAGTCAAGACAACCGCCATCGATTGTGAAATTCGTGGTGGCGAGTACGTCGCCTACGACAGGGCTGACTACAAAACAGCCTTGAAAATCTGGTTAGCCGCCGCCGAGGGTGGTGATTCACAAGCCCAACTTTATGTCGCCCACATCTATGAGAAAGGGCTGGGCACAAGACCGAACTATGACAAGGCGGCCCTCTGGTATAAGAAATCCAGCGACGCGGGCAATGTTCAGGCGATGCTTGGGCTTGCCCAACTCTATGAGAAAGGGCTTGGTGTAACCCAGGATCTAGCCGCCGCGCAGACGCTTTACAGCACAGCGATGGGCGAGCCTGGTCTGGTGAGCATGGACCCTGTCAGTCTCAATGACGGTAGTTTTACATTAAGCGAAACTGACTATAAGAGCCTTGTTTCTTTACTGGGTGGGCAAGCAGATAAATCTTATACACTGGTGGAACTCGCCCGCTTGCATGCAGCAGAAAAATCCTCTCTTGAGCTGTCACTCAGCAGAGCGAAAGATTCGATCACTGAACAAGGTAGTCGCATCGCAAAAGAAAGAGCCTATTCTGGAAAACTGGAAGATGACCTTAAAGAGAGCAGTAAGAACCTGAATATTGTCACCCGCAGGCTAGATGAGGAAGCAAGCACAATAAGATCTCTCGAGCAGTCCCTTAAAAAGCCCGGGAAACTTCTAAAAAAGCAAGAGGCAAAAATCGCGAAGCTTGAAAAACAAATCGCCGCCAGCCAGATAGAAAAGGCAGTATTGGAAGCTGATCTCATCGAGACGAAGGAAGGCGAGAAAGAGAATAAAAAAATTCGCAAACAACTAAAATCTGCCGAGAAAGCACTGGCTAAAGAAAATGTAAAACTCGATAAAGAAAAAGCGAAACAAAATCAGCTAAAAACAAAATTCGACAGCAAAACCCGGGAGATCGATCAACTCAGAAAATTAAGTCGTGATCAAGAAAAACAACTTGCCATGCTTAAAAGGCAGATCGAAGAACCCAGGGTAAAGATAGCGAAACAAGCTGCCATCATAGAAGCGTTAGAGGAAAAGGTTGAATTATCCAACCTGGAAGCAGAAAAGTTCAAGAAGGAACTTTCCAACAAGGAAGCAGCCGCAAAAAAACTGGCACTGGAAAGCATGGCAGGGCCAACACTTTCCATGATTGAGCCAAAACTACAGTTGACCCGGGGCATCGCTGTCGTTGCAGTCTCCAGAGACATCACCTCTCGACAAGTTACCGGCCGGGTGGATGCCCCCCTTGGACTCATGACACTGACCGTCAACGGCGAATCTCAACAGGTAAACGAACGGGGAATCTTCAGTACCTCTGTCCCTCTAAAAGCAGTGAAAACCAATGTAGAGATTATCGCGATTGATACCACGGGCAAAGAATCCCGTGTCGATTTCGAATTGAGCGCAGGACAGGATCTATCTGCATCAAACTCAACCCAGAGCCCAAAGCCAGCACAAGACGAGGGGCCTAGATTCGGGAACTACTACGCACTGATCATCGGCAACAGCAAATACCAATACCTACCTGACTTAAAGACGCCAAAGAACGATGTGATGGATGTGGCCAAAATTCTGGAAGACAACTATGGCTTTCAGAACACCATTCTGCTGGATGTTGGTCGCAACGAAATTATTAGCGCGATGAACGAGTTCCGCAAGACGCTCACGTCCGATGATAACTTCCTTATTTACTATGCCGGTCACGGTGGGCTGGATGAAGTCAACAATCGTGGTCATTGGTTACCGACAGATGCAGAACCCGACAACCCCGCTAACTGGTTGAACAATACCGTGGTGACCGATTTTCTGAATTTAACCAATGCCAAACAGATACTGGTGGTTGCTGATTCTTGCTATTCCGGATCATTGACCCGTTCCGCGCTCATGAACTTGCAGGGCGGCATGACCGAACAGGAATACAAGAAATACCTGTCTGTTCTCTCCAGAAAGAAAGCACGTACTGCACTCACTTCCGGGGGACTCAAGCCTGTTCTGGATGCTGGCGGGGGGAAACACTCAATCTTCTCCCAGGCGCTCCTTGAAAGTCTCGACAACAACAAAGAAATTCTCGAAGGCCAACGGCTCTACCGGGAGGTCCTCGCCCGGGTTTCAAACAGAGCATCGAATATTAACTTCGAACAGGAGCCTGAATATGCACCAATAAACTTCTCCGGTCATGAAGGCGGCGACTTCTTATTTGTACCCACCGCCAGGTAGCGGGTCTCGATTCACCAGGGCGTGTTTTAGGCAGCACCCTGTTGATTCAACCAGCCAACCGCAATCGCCGCATGCAAAGCAACCCCTGACGCCATTGATTCCTCATTGAGAATCATTCGGTTCGAATGACAAGGTGCCGCTAATGATGCATCTTCTGGTTTAACACCGAGAAAAAACATCGCACCCGGCCATCTTTGCAAGAAATACGAAAAGTCTTCAGCCCCCATCATCGGGGTTTTCATGGGAATGTAGGAACCCTCCCCCAGTGTTTCAAGCGTTACCCCTTTTGCAAATTCGACAAAGGCTGGCTCATTCACTGTCACGGGATAGCCCTTACCTATCGTAAACTCGGCCTCCATTTCATGAGCAAGGGCAATCTGCGTCGCCAGGCGTTCCATCCCTGCATGTGCTTTGGCGCGGGACTTTTCCGAAGTGGATCTTAAGGTACCCATCACCTCGGCAATTTCTGGTATGACGTTGGACGTGGTACCTGCCTGTATTTTTGTGGTGGTCAATACTACCGGATCAAATGCATTAATACGGGATGTCACAAAACCCTGAAATGCCTGAACAATTTCACAGGCCACAGGAATTGGATCGAGACAGTCATGTGGCATAGAGGCATGACCGCCCTTGCCTTTAATTGTCATTTCCCAGGTATCAGCCGCAGCCAGCAGTGGCCCAGCACGACCGGTTACCTTGCCACCTTGCAACAAAGGGGTAATGTGCAGCGCAAAAACCGCATCTGGCGAGTTCGGTGATTCAAACAATCCTTCGTCCAGCACAACCTTGGCGCCGAAATATCCTTCCTCACCTGTTTGGAAGAAGAAATCCACAGAGCCATTCAGGCTATCCCGATTTGCGTGTAGCAGCCTCGCCGCGCCCATCAACATCGCCGTGTGGGCATCATGACCACAGGCATGCATTCGCCCTTCATTCATTGAAGCAAATGGCAGATCGTTGTTTTCCGGCATGGTATTGTAATAAACAGTATGCTTATGAAAACCCAATTCACCTTCCAGTTGTATTTC
>CAZAZB010000297.1:0-5441 GCA_964489485.1 uncultured Pseudomonadales bacterium
ATCACCGGTGACCTGATGAAGGCTTCCTATATTCCAGGTAAGCTTTTTTCAGTCAACCAGACGACAGCAGAACAGGTGCCCGATTTATTTGCAAACAATGAACGCCTTGTTTGCCAGTTGGATACGCAGGCAGGTCCCGCTGTGGTGATTATGGTGGGCGCGATGATTGTTGCCGGTATAAAGTCAGTCTGGCGTGACACTCCTTATCAACCGAATCAATCAGACAGGGAAAAATTTGCGACGCCACTGCACTTTGAAAAGGGCGCGGAGCTGGGGCAGTTCCATCTGGGATCGACTGCGATTATCCTTCTTCCCGGCGACATTGAATGGTCAGTCGCGGCAGGTGACAGGGTCAGGTTTGGTGAGGCAATAGCCTAAGAAACGGCGGATTGCACCATTAGGAATCAAGCACACCCAACACATCTGCCAGATTCTGCTTTCCAAGCATCGTCATGAACAGACGATCAATTCCCATCGCCACGCCTGAACAAGCTGGCATCCCGGGCAACGCAGATAACAGCTCTTGATCGAGTTCGACTTCTGCTAGACCACGATCTTGTCTCTGCTGGTTATTGGCAACCATTCTCGCCTCAAGCTCCCTCGGATCACCTAGCTCCAGATATCCATTGGCGAGTTCCACACCTGATGCAAATAATTCAAATCGTCTGGCAACAAGATCTTCCCTTTCGTTACCCAACTGAGCGAGCGCAACCTGACAAGACGGAAAATCATAAACCAGGGTTGGGCTTCTAAGCTCCGGTTCTACTACCATTGAAAATAGTAGATCCAAGTAATCGGAGACCCTACCTGAATCCTCATGCTCTGGAATATGTCGACAATCAATCCTTAGGTTTTTTGTTAGCTCAACCAGTTCTTCCTCACTGGCTTGATGGGGATTAATGCCGAAACTTGAAACAAACAGCTCTCTGTAGCTTATCCGCTTAAATGGCAACGAGGAAAAAACATCATTTTTTAGTTGTTCGGATAATGCCTGAATCAGGCCTTCAACATCCGACATCAAATCAACGAGCGAATAGTCCAGGCGGTACCATTCCAACATCGTGAATTCAGTCCGATGTTTGCGCCCCTTTTCGCCGCCTCGATAGGCCGGACAGATCTGATAGATAGAGCCGCTACCGGCTGCGAGAAGTCGCTTCATCGCATATTCAGGAGATGTTTGCAGATAACCGGGTTGGCCTGGAAGATCCAGTTTCAGGTTCTGTATATTGGGATCAGTAACGCCGCAAAATCCGAGGGTTGGCGTTGTGACTTCAAGAACATTTTGCTCATAGAAGTACTGACGGATAGCGTGAAGTAGCTTGCTCCTCCTGGCAGCAACCTCCACATCATGGATAGCATCAGGGTCGGTGCCGCCCATTGTCTCAAGATTTAACGCGGTTCTGATACTCGCCGGACCGCGTATCCACCCGAATCGTCTCACCAATATTGATGAACAATGGCACCTTTACCACAGCACCAGTACTTAAGGTGGCCGGTTTAGAACCGCCACTGGCGGTATCACCTTTTAGGCCGGGGTCTGTCTCTGTGACTTCCAGTTCAACAAAATTCTGGGGTGCCACCGAGATCGGCACTTCATTCCAGAGTGTCACAACACATTTGTCAGTTTCGTGGAGCCACTGGACCGTATCTTCTACCGCCGCCTGATCAGCTGCTAATTGTTCATAGCTGCCATCGGTCTTCATGAAATGCCAATACTGGCCGTCCGTATAGAGATATTCCATGTCATATTCCATGACATCGGCCGCCTCTATGGATTCACCTGACTTGAAGGTCCTTTCCCAGACCCTGCCTGTTTTGAGATTTTTCAGTTTCACACGATTGAATGCCTGGCCTTTGCCCGGCTTCACAAATTCGTTCTCCACGATGTTGCAGGGATCACCTTCCAGGAGGACTTTAAGCCCGGATTTGAACTCACTGGTGGAATAGGTCGCCATGAAATTTCCTTCGCCGATAAAAGCCCTAATGATAACGCGATTCGACCTCATCTGAATAATCCATTCAAAAAGTGATATCTGCTATAGTGGCGAGTTCAAATTTTGGACTAATCGATGAGTCGGAAAGAACCCGTCAAACTCTTGATTCTGGAGGAATCCCAGAACAGGGCAGAGGAGCTTATTGTTTTGCTAAGGACAGCAGGACGAGCGACGCGTGCTCATCAATTGCAATCGCTGGACGACCTGAAAGAAAAATTACACGAACAGTCATGGGATTTACTCCTGGCATCGCCTGAGGCCAATGGTCTCACTGCAGCCGAGGCAATCAAGCTCGTTCATGGTCAAGAAAAGGATATCCCCATTATTCTGATTGCAGAAGATCGGGAACCTGAATCAATTACCGAGGGCATGAAACTCGGCGCACTGGACGTCGCGCTTCAAGATGATGATGAAAGGCTGATGCTCATTATCAACCGTGAATTGTCTAACCTTCATTCAAGACGTCAGCGCAGAAACGCCGAATCAGCTCTCCGGGAGACAGACCGGCGCAATCAACTCCTGCTAAGTAGTTCAAATGCAGCTATCGCCTATGTACACGAAGGGATGCATATTTATACCAACAAGGCATACGCCGATTTATTTGGCTATGAAGATGCTGATGAGTTCGCCGGGATTCCGATAATCGATTTGATCGATCCCGTTGACCAATCGAAGTTTAAAGACTTCCTAAAATCCTTCGAAAAAACAGACAATGAAGCCGAAGAGTTTAGTTGCGTTGGTAGTGATGGAAGTACCATTATCTGCGACTTATCAATCACACCAGCAACCTATGATGGCGAACATTGCACACAAGTCATTTTCCGCGCCCTTGTAGACGAGAGTGACCTTGAAGACAGAATCAAGGAAATCTCTAGTCAGGATCTGCTGACGGGTTTGTTTAATCGCCAGTACTTTATTGATCTACTCGATACAGCGGTACATCAGGCTAGCAGTGGCGAAGACTCAGCGATCCTGTTCTATATCTCAATTGATCACTTTGCCCGACTGCGATCTGAAGCGGGTATTTCCAATGCGGATCTGGTCCTTGGCGATCTCGCTTCGCTGATTCGCGGCTTCGTCGACGATGAACATGTCATGGCAAGGTTTGGTGATGATGTGTTCTGCCTCTTGTTCAAAAATGGTGACAAGGAACAAGCCTCTACATTGGCGGAAGGTATCCGCGCTATAGTCGATGGGCACTTATCCGATGTATCCGGCAAGTCTTACCAACTCACTATTCGCATCGGCTTGTCTCTGGTATCTGAAAGTGCCTCTACGGCAGAAGAGGTGATTTCCCGGGCTCACCAGGCGGCTGACACTATCGAAGATGGCAATGGTGTCAATTTCTACCAGCCCGAACAAATAACAGTAGGTGAGGATGGCAAATCAATCACCAGTGAGAAAATTAAAGATATGGTTCGAAATGCCATTGAAACCAATTCACTCAAGCTCGCTTTCCAACCGATCATTAGCCTTCATGGTGAGGATGACGAGCAGTTTGAGGTATTGCTAAGGCTTCTCGATGAAGACGACAACGAACTTTATCCGGGTCAGTTCCTTGGCCCCGCAGAAGATGCAGGCCTGCTAGAGAAAATTGACAGATGGGTGATACTGCAGTCCATAAAATACCTCTCGGAGCAGCGGGAAACCGGCGCCAAGGCGAGGCTATTTATCAATATCACGCACAAATCGATTTCAGATGACACCTTTCTGCCCTGGATGAGCGTTGCACTAAAAGCAGCACGCTTACCCAGTGACGCTATTATCTTCCAAATTCATGAGAATGACGCGACTTCTTATATCAAGCAGGCAACCAAATTCTCCAAAGGTCTGGCACAGTTACACTGCAAGACGTCGATCAATCATTTTGGATGCTCACTCAACCCATTTAACCTGCTTAAACACCTGACACCAGATTTTGTGAAGCTCGATGGTTCTTTCGCTCAACATCTGGAAGAAAGCCAGGAGAAACAACAGGAGTTGGTGGATATGGTGAAGTCTCTCCAAACAACCGGTGTTCTTACGGCAATATCCGGTGTGGAATCGCCCGCAATTCTTCCCACACTCTGGGAGGCAGGCGTCAATTTTATTCAGGGTTACTACATCTCTCCGCCACTGGATAATCTGGACTACGATTTTTCAGATGAGGATTTGTAGGAAACCCTCTATTCGGATTTCTCGCTGTCCCTGATGCCCATCAGATAAAGAATACTGTCAAGGCCGAGTGTTGATATTGAATGTTCAGCACTTTCTTTGACTAAAGGTTTGGCATGATAGGCGATTCCAAGTCCCGCAATACCCAACATAGCCAAATCGTTGGCACCGTCACCAACTGCGATTGTCTGCTCCAACGAAATATGTTCTCTGTCTGCGAGTTCTTTCAGCAAGGTTGCTTTTCTCGCAGCGTCGACAATGGGTTCAATGACACGTCCGGTTAGCTTTCCGTCCTTCAATTCCAGTTCGTTGGCATAAACATAATCGAGACCCAGTTTTTCCTTCAACACGCGACCAAAATAGGTGAAGCCCCCTGACAGAACAGCTGTCTTATAGCCCAGCATTTTCAGGGTCGAAACAAGATGGTCTGCCCCCTCCATTAATGGCAACTTATTCGCCACTTCCGCAAGTGCAGATTCCTCGAGACCAGCAAGAAGTGAAACGCGTTCCACAAGGCTTTGTTTAAAATCCAGTTCACCATTCATCGCACGTTCAGTAACAGCAGAAACTTCATCGCCGACGCCGGCCCGTCGGGCCAGCTCATCGATCACTTCCGTATCGATCAGGGTTGAGTCCATATCGAATGCCACAAGCCGTCGATTACGGCGAAAAATGCCATCTTCCTGAACGGCGATGTCGATATCCATTTCGGCACCTAGCGCCATGAGGTCACTGCGGAAGTTCTCACCCGGTTCACCCCGCAGCGAAAATTCGACACATGCCTTGGTGCTTGGGTTCTCATGGGCGAGCGGTACACGACCGGACAACCTGGTGATGTTATCAATATTCAACTGGTTGTCTGCAATGACCTTTGACACGCGGGCAAGGTGGGTCGCACGAACTTTTCTCGCCAGTAGCGTCAGTATGAATCGGGTTCGTCCTTGCAGGCTCACCCATTGATCATAACTTTCTTCATTCACCGGGGAGAAGTTGACCGTCACACCCAGTTCATGGCCCTGGAACAAGAGCTCCTTAAATAAGGCCTCCGATTCACCAGGGACACTGATGAGAATACCAAGCGTTAAGTAGTTATGAATGACAGCCTGGCCAACATCCAGAATATCAACGTCAAAATCACTCAACCGCGACGTGATCGCAGCTGTCAGGCCCGGTTTATCTTCACCTGTGATATTAATTAATACGAGTTTGGCCATTGGCTATTCAGGTCTCCATCATCCAAATCCATTATCCTTGAATCGAACTAAAACAAACAGAGTCGTTCTACTTGAAAAT
>CAZAZB010000298.1:0-5440 GCA_964489485.1 uncultured Pseudomonadales bacterium
GTGTGCCCTTCCGATCAATTTTCATGATTCCCAGCGCCAGGCCACCAAAGATGCCGGGCGTATAGCAGGTCTCGAAGTAAAGCGGATCATCAATGAGCCAACGGCTGCAGCGCTTGCCTACGGTATGGATAAGGCAACCGGTGACTCTACTATTGCGGTATATGACCTTGGTGGTGGTACCTTTGATATCTCCATCATTGAAATTGCCGATGTCGACGGCGAGAAACAATTCGAAGTACTGTCCACAAATGGCGATACTTTCCTCGGTGGTGAAGATTTTGATTTGCGATTGATCGAATATCTTGCAGACGAATTCAAGAAAGAACATGGCATGGACTTGCACAACGATCCTCTTGCGCTACAGCGACTAAAAGAAGCCGCTGAAAAGGCGAAGATAGAGCTTTCAACCAGCACCCAGACTGAAGTGAATCTGCCATACATTACAGCCGATGCAACCGGTCCCAAGCACCTGGTCATCAAAGTGACACAGGCGAAACTTGAGTCGCTGGTTGAAGATCTTGTCGACAGTACTATTGGACCCCTTCAGACAGCGCTGAAAGATGCTGATCTTAGTGTCTCCGGTATAGACGATATTATTCTGGTCGGCGGGCAGACCCGTATGCCATTGGTGCAAAGGAAGGTAACAGAATTTTTTGGCAAGGATCCAAGAAGAGACGTTAACCCGGATGAAGCTGTTGCTCTGGGTGCGTCAATTCAGGCTGCGGTCCTGGCCGGTGATGTGAAAGATGTTCTATTGCTCGATGTGACACCCTTGTCTCTTGGTATAGAAACGATGGGTGGCGTCATGAGCAGCCTGATCGAGAAAAACACCACGATCCCGACCAAGAAGTCACAGGTATTTTCAACGGCGGACGATAACCAGCCAGCGGTAACAATCCACGTGCTTCAGGGCGAGCGCAAGCAGGCGGGCCAGAACAAGTCATTGGGTCGTTTCGATTTGTCGGATATTCCTCCCGCACCAAGAGGGACGCCACAAATTGAGGTCAGTTTTGACCTGGATGCCAATGGTATCCTGAATGTTTCAGCGAAAGACAAGGTCACGGGTAAAGAACAATCTATTGTGATCAAGGCTTCAAGCGGTCTGGACGATGATGAGATAGATCAGATGGTTCGGGACGCTGAGTCCCACGCTGAGGAAGATCGTAAGTTCGAGGAGCTGGTCACCGCCCGTAACACGGCAGATGGTATGATCCATGCGACTCGAAAGACTGTTGAAGAAGCAGGCGATAAGGTCAGCGAAGACGAGAAGACCAACATCGAAACGGCTATTACAGAGCTTGAAGCGGCCATCAAAGGTGATGATAAAGCAGATATTGAGGCGAAGACCCAGAAGTTGACGGAATCATCATCAGATCTGGCGCAACGTATGTATGCCGAGCAGGCGCAAGCAGCAGAAGGTGGTCCGGAGGCGGCAGCTGCCGACACCGGCGGTGATCCGGAAGCGGTAGATGCTGAGTTTGAAGAGGTTAAAGAAGACAAGCAGGCGTAAGAAACAGTTCAGAGTAAGAACTAGTTTAGAGTAAAAAAAGCCAGCTTTTTCCAAACGCTCTGGGGCTGGATGCTTGTGAAAACAGGCATCTGGCCCCAACTCGTTTCCGAAAATGACTATTAGCCGGTCATTATTTACTGGCGCTGATTACCTGCATTGTGTGCAGGCAATATTGAATCAAAAACTGACAATAAGTAGACCAATAACAAAATATTATGTCCAAACGAGATTATTACGAAGTGCTAGGCGTTTCCCGGGACGCCTCTGAGCCGGAAATCAAAAAGTCCTATAGACGTTTGGCGATGAAACATCATCCCGATAGAAATTCGGATGACCCTGATGCGGAAGATAAATTCAAAGAAGCAAGTGAGGCAGCCGAGGTGTTGCTGGATGCACAGAAGCGTTCAGCCTATGACCAGTTTGGTCATGCTGCGGTTGATGGGTCTGCTGGCGGTGGCGGTTTTGCCAACAATGGTAGTTTTAGTTCGATCTTTGAAGATGTGTTTGGTGATATCTTTTCTGGTGGACGAGGCGGTCAGAGCCAGGTACATCGTGGCGCTGATCTGAAGTATGTCCTCAACCTGGATCTTGAAGAAGCAGTAAAAGGCGCCAATCCGAAGATCAAAATACCGACGCTGGTTGAATGCGAAGAATGTACCGGCTCCGGTGCAAAAAAGGGTACAGCGCCAATAGACTGCGTTCAATGTGGCGGCATGGGTCAAATTACAGCACGCCAGGGATTTTTCTCGATTCAGCAAACCTGTCCGCGATGTCGCGGCAGAGGGAGAGTTATTTCTGATCCCTGTCATTCGTGCCATGGGCAAGGGCGTGTTGAGGAGCAGAAGACGCTTTCGGTCAAGGTTCCACCTGGTGTCGATACCGGTGACCGCATCCGTCTTGCAGGGCAGGGCGAGGCTGGCGCTAATGGGGGGCCTTCGGGAGATCTGTATGTGCAGATCAATGTAAGAGAACATCACATCTTCACACGGGAAGGTGAGGATCTGTATTGTGAAGTACCTATCAGTTTTATCGATGCAGCCCTTGGTGGCGAATTGGAAGTCCCTACGCTTGAAGGCAGGGTGAACCTAAAAATTCCACACGAGACGCAAACCGGCAAGCTCTTTCGTTTGCGCGGCAAGGGTGTCAATGTCACCCAGGTACGTGGGGGTGGTGTGGGTGATCTTTACTGCCGGATTGTTGTTGAAACACCGGTGAACCTGACCAAGAAACAAAAAGAATTGCTGCGTGAGTTTTCTGGAAGCTACAGTGAGAAACAGTCTCCACGTCAGGCGAGTTGGCTGGATGGCGTAAAGAATTTTATCGAATCACTCACCGACTAGACCGATCTCGACGAAAGCGATCACCCTATAACCATTCCCATCAGGAAGGACTTGAATTGATCAGAGTTGCAGTGACAGGGGCGGCGGGCAAAATGGGCCGACTGTTGATCCAGACTATTTCGGAGACTGATGGCATGCAGTTGACGGCGGCCATTGAGAGGCCAGATTCATCGACCATTGGTGGAGATGCAGGTGAGCTCGTTGGCCTCGGCAAATTAGACGTCAAAGTTTCTGGTGATTTAGACGCGGTCTGTGATGCATTTGATGTGCTAATCGACTTTACGATCGCCAGTGCCACAGCAAAGAATATGGAAATTTGTGCCAGGGCGGGACGTAAGATGGTCATTGGCACAACGGGCTTATCCGAGCTGGAAAGAGAGCGGTTGAACGCCCTGTCCACGGAAATGTCTGTTGTCTTCGCGACCAATTACAGTGTTGGTGTTAACGCAACATTCAGATTGCTGGAAGTCGCGGCGGAGATATTTGGCGATGATGTTGATATTGAAATCATCGAGGCGCATCACAAGTACAAGGTAGACGCTCCATCCGGTACTGCGATTACAATGGGCGAGGTGATCACTAATACATTGGGCCGCAACTTAGACGAGGTCGCCGTACACGGTCGAAAAGGTTTAACGGGCGAACGGGAGGCGGGGACCATTGGCTTTCACTCAATTCGTGCCGGTGACATCGTGGGTGAACACACCGTGGTTTTTGCGGGGGCGGGTGAAAGGCTGGAAATTACCCATCGTGCCCATAGCAGAACTAATTTTGCTGAGGGCGCTATTAGAGCTGTGTCCTGGGTAATGAATCAATCATCCGGTTTATATGACATGCGAGATGTTTTGGGATTGAAGGTGAACTGATCTGGTTTCTGCACGATGGGCAAAAAAGTTGGCGAGGCGCTGGTAACGTCATGGCACCTCGATTAGAATATGCCCTCAGAATGGCACCCAAGTATATGAAGAATTAGAAGAGCGAGATGAAAGCAATTTCATCTCGCTTTTTTTCGATATGCGAACCTCATAATTTCCGAACCCTACAATTTCAATTTGGAGACTGACACTTGACAGGTAGAGCAGCACTTGCACTCGAGAATGGATTGATATTCGAGGGTGTTGCCATTGGTGCTAGTGGTCAATCTACCGGCGAAGTGGTATTCAATACTGCCATTACAGGCTACCAGGAAATATTGACGGATCCTTCCTACGCCAAACAAATTATCTGCCTGACTCATCCCCATATCGGCAATACGGGCACCAATAAAGAAGATGAAGAGTCAGACAACATCTGGTCAGCTGGACTTATAATTCGAGATTTGCCTCTGGCTGCCAGCAATTGGCGACAGGAAATGAGCCTGTCGGACTATCTCCAAAATAAAAATGTCGTCGCCATTGCAGAAATCGATACAAGAAAACTCACACGCGTGCTCAGAGAAGAAGGTTCCATGGCAGGCTGCATTATTGCAGGCGATGATCTGGGTGATGATGCCATTGAAAAGGCGCTGCAGGCGGCAAAAGAATTTGCCGGATTGGAAGGGATGGACCTTGCAAAAGTGGTGACTACGGATACTTCATATCCCTGGCAAGAAGGTTCCTGGACCATTGGTAACGGATACCACCAACCAGGAGATTCTAAATTCCACGTGGTCGCCTATGATTTTGGCGTTAAACGTAACATTCTGCGAATGCTTGTCGATCGAGGCTGCCGATTGACAGTTGTACCCGCCCAGACCACATCTGCTGATGTCCTTGCTCTCAATCCTGATGGGATATTTCTTTCAAATGGGCCCGGCGACCCGGAACCTTGCGACTATGCGATTACCGCCATTGGCAAACTGTTAGCAACGGGAATTCCAGTTTTTGGAATTTGTCTTGGCTTGCAGTTACTGGGTCTGGCGGCTGGTATGAAAACCAAAAAGATGAACCATGGGCATCATGGTGCCAACCACCCTGTTAAGAATCTCGATGATGGAACCGTGTTGATTACCAGCCAGAATCATGGTTTTTGCATTGATGATGATTCACTACCGGGGAATGTTCGCGTCACTCATCGCTCGCTTTTTGATGATTCTCTGCAAGGTATTCATCTCACAGACTGTCCAGCATTTGGGTTTCAGGGGCATCCGGAAGCGAGTCCAGGACCCCATGATGCCGCACCACTCTTTGATCATTTTATTGAATTGCTTGAAGCTCGCCAGTCGGGCACTGATACCGGAAGCGCCTGATGCCAAAACGAACTGATATTAAAAGTGTTCTTATCATCGGCGCTGGCCCAATCGTTATCGGCCAGGCCTGCGAGTTCGACTACTCTGGTGCCCAGGCGTGTAAGGCGCTAAAGGAAGAGGGTTATCGAGTCATTCTGGTGAACTCTAATCCGGCAACCATCATGACAGACCCCTCGATGGCTGATGCGACTTACATTGAACCGGTCATCTGGGAAAGTCTTGCCAAGGTCATTGAAAAAGAAAGACCAGATGCGCTCCTGCCAACCATGGGCGGTCAGACCGCACTAAACTGTGCGCTTGATCTTGCTCGGGAAGGTGTTCTGGAAAAATACAATGTTGAGCTAATTGGCGCCAGCCGTGAAG
>CAZAZB010000299.1:0-5433 GCA_964489485.1 uncultured Pseudomonadales bacterium
AAGGCAATATTGAAAGGCTTATCACCAAAGGAAAATCGCGAAATACCACCCCTGAAATATGATTTTGTCTACAAGATCATGGAAGAATTTCAGGATTCGACGTTTATTCTCAATGGTGGGTTGAAAACCATTGAGCAGGTATCGACACAAATGGAAAAAGTGAATGGCATTATGCTGGGGCGTGCCGTCTATTCGAATCCATGGCTACTCGCTGAACTAGAGTCAATCCTCTTTACCGCACCTCTACCAGATCGTTTGTACATCGTCGAACAGTACAGAAAATACATTCAACAACAGATAGCAGCTGGCACCCATATCAAATACATGGCAAAACATCTATTGGGCTTTTTTACCGGCCTACCCGGCGCTCGAGCATTTCGGCGCGATCTGAGTGAGAGTATGTCGAAGACTGGCGCCGGGATCGAGGTACTGGACCAGGCAGTTGGAAAAGTAACTCTCACCAGTACCATTGACGACAAGATTACCGGCTAGTGTACAACCAGGAGATTATCGGCAAAGGGGGAAATAGAAGAATCCTACTTCCCTGGTCACAGAGGGGAACAGAATCGAACAGCTGGCGTCTAACAAGTCGAGATAGATGTAGATAATCCCGTTTACGAGCCCTTATGCTAAAAAGTATCACCGCATTTTTTGAAGATTTCCTCATCGACAAAGATCAGGAATCAACCAACCCTGAAGTCCATACCATTCGCTTTGCGACCGCAACTCTTCTCATGGAGGTTTCCCGTTCTGATCAGGAGCATCAGACGGTAGAGACCGACGCTATTCTGATGATTCTAAACCGGTTATTTGAGTTCTCAGAAATAGAGGTTTCTCAACTGATTGCCCTTGCAAAAGATGCATCGGACGACGCCCACGATCTCTATTCATTTACCAGCCTGATCAACCAACACTATGACTATAAGGCAAAGAGACAGCTGATTAAGAATTTATGGGAAGTCGCGTTTGCCGATGGCCGAATTGATGCCTTTGAAGATCACATCATTCGCCGCATTAGCGGGCTTGTCCATGTGACGGATCAGGACTTTATCAGAGCGAAGATACTGGCAAGGAAAGAAAGGGAGCTACAAAAAGAATAGAAAAGAACAGACGGAACAAAGAGGCTAGGCGACCCGATTACGTGGAATATCTGGAGAACCTTCATGCTCCAGTGCGTCTACCAGATCACGAAACTCATCGTGGTTTTTCTCGTTCAGACTCATCAGCACCTTATGGGCTTCAATGACCTGCTCACGGAGGGTTGATTCGGACATAATTTCCACCGGCAACTCACCGCCCTGGCCGCATTCTGTCACCAACTCCCGCAGAAGGATAAAAACCTGATCGAACCCCATGCTAATCAGGATTCGCGTAATGTCTTCATTCGGTGAAATAATGGTCGGTTTTGCTTCAAAGGTTTCCTGAGTATTGAGAGAGATCTTGGCCAGCAGACCAAGAGAAGTACTATCAATCCCTGTGGTCTCTGAAAGATCGATCACCATGGACCGAAAATTCTCACACTGACTGAGTTTTTTAAGAAAACTATTTATTGTGGGCCCGAGTGTAACGCGCACATCGCCAACAAATTTCAGGACGTGAACACCCTCTCTTTCTGCAAATAAAACCTTACCCATCACTTTACCCAACTCCGGCTATGGTAAAAACTGCGATATCATCTGGACCAACTTCCGTGTCCACAATGCCGAGTTGTTCCGCCAGAGCATCTACTTTTATATTTCCACTTTCTACCAATGATAATAAGTGCTCTTCCTTCGCCTTCAATGTCTGTTCAGGCATAATTTCGAACACTCCGTCGGAAAACATAACAATGCTAAAGCGAGGGGTTAACGAAACTGCGCGCGAATCATACTCTGGTGTTTTATATAAACCTAGTGGTAATCCACCAATTTCTAAAAATTGTGACCGGTTACCGGTACTTAATATTGCAGCAGGGAACTGTGCCGCGTTGCTATATTCCAGGCTGTTTGACTGCTGATCAACGATGCCCAGAAACATTGTGATGTGTTGTTCGAGGTCACATTGTAGTAGTTCACGATTCAGCCAACGAAGAATTTCACCCGTATCGTTGAGATTCAAGCGCTGGAAATCCTTTTCAAGCCGCCGTGAAAGGCTCTTTAACAATACGGTAACAAAGGCGCTGGATGCGCCATGACCGGAGACATCGGCCAGGTAAAAAAGCACTCGACCATCGGGCAATTCAAAATAGTCGATAAAGTCGCCACTCAGAATCAGTGATGGGTAGATCTTGTGATCGAAGGTGATATTGCCAAAGACGGCAGGTGTCGCTGGCATCATGCCTTGCTGAACCCTGAACCCTGCCTGTTGGTCCCGTTCAAGTGTTTTTAGACTTTCAACCATCCGCTGGTTCGCCCGCCGTGGCATTTGCTGGACATTCTTTTGGATAACATATTGCAACAACGACTCATCGCCGGCGGTAAACCGGAGAAAATCTGTTGCACCAGCTTCCAGAAGACTCACTAGCTCCATCCCCTCATTGTTTGTGGCAGATGCCGCACTAATATTGGTATCGGCATCGAAACGACTTAACAGGATTATCGGCAATTCTTCCCTGAGCTTGAGGGATTCCGTAACAAGCGCATGAACATCGATTAAAGGCAGTGGTAAGTCAATGATAAGGAGGTCAGGTATTGATCGAGATATACTGGAGAGACAGTCCACCTCAGTGACAACGTTGGACGCTTGATAGCCGCTACTCTGAAGCATTCGATGTAGATCGGTGTCGGTGCTTTGATCCTCACTAAAAACGAGGATTCTGGTGTCAGCGACAATCATCTAGTGTTCACACATCTTGTGATACATTCTATTCGCAAATGTTAACCAGCCTGCCGCGTAAGTCTTGATACAAAAGTCTTGATACAAAAGTCTTGATACAAGAGTACTGATACCCAGCGCAGGAACTGAAGCAAACTTTACGCCCAAAATTCAATAGTTACAAGGATTTAGCGACGATTTCTCGACGAAATGTAACATGGATTTGAATGCATCAGAACCCATGTATTGAAGTGAGCAGCCTACAGTTTTTCCCAATCTAGTCAAACACAGCCTGGCTGTTAGAAGTCATCCGCGAAGGGATCACTTACTTCACCATCATTGACCAAAAACTCACGTCTCTGGGTATAGGCATCACGATAGAAAATGTATTTGTCTCCAAACACGACCCCGTCCAAACTGAGCAGGTCTGTTCTATCCTGAACAAATTCCAGTGTATAGAGTCCATAGCGATGCGACTTGGGCGACAGATATAAAAGCGGGTAGGCAAATCCATCCAGTATTCTGCCGACACCGTCCCGGACAGTACTTGGACCTAGACCGGGGATGACGAAATAGGGTCCCGTCGGTACGCCCCAGACCGCGAACGTCTGACCGAAATCTTCTTCGTGATCGAGCATACCCATGGGCGTGGCAGGATCAAATAAGCCGCCTATTCCAATCGTCGTGTTGACCAGGATTCTGCCAACATCACTGAGCCCCGCGCCCAGCTTCCCCTGTAAAATATTATTGATGGCATCATCCACATCCCGCAGGTTGGAAAAGAAATTATTAACACCCGTTCTGGCAAAACGCGGGAGTATTTTCTTATAACCAACGGCGACCGGTCTTAATAACCTAGTGTCCAGAAAGTCATTAAAATTATGCGTGCCGCGATTGAGTTTCACCCAGGGATCCGGGTCAACAAATGTATCTTCTTCTGTTTCCGCTGTGACAGATAGTGAAAACAGAAGGGCTAGTACAATAATAAACTTCATATTTCTGGATACTGATCTAACCGGCTAGCCGGTGAAAGATTTGCTCCATTCCTTTTCCAGTCGTTTCCCTGATACCGGTATACTCGTACCGACCGGCTGGGCAAATAACGATACTCGATACTCCTCTAACATCCAACGATAATGTTGTAAGGAAGGACGTGCCGGGTCCGACAATTCAAAGAGCTTGCCAGAATGAATGCTGATCTCGTTGATGGTTGCCTCGTCTTTCGCGATGTTCCCTTGTAACTTGTCGAGCCGGTATTCCACAGCCTTCAGATAGCGCGAATACTGTGCCAACCATCTCAACGGGACAACTGACAAAAAACCGGGCGCAAGCAGTCGCCCCAGTTGTGCCCTGATGTCGTCATAGACCAACTTGCACCCTTGTGTTTCTGTAGACTTTAATGTCTGTTCAATGGCCAGTACCTGCTGCAGAACCCCTCCAAGAATTTTTGCCACCTTGTTCATGGTATCGATCAGATTCTGCCTGTCCATCAACCTGGTTTCGAAGGTGCCTTCGGAATTGACCCGGGGCTTACCTTCTATGAATGTGTATCGAAAAATGGCATCAACCGTTTCGCTCAACAACTCATCCCTTGAACCGCGAGTCGCATAGAAGAGCGCGAACTTATCGAATGCAGGAATATTTTTTTCAATATATTTCCTTCGATCCTCGAGTCGCAACATGATCAACCTGAGCAGTCCCTTTTCTGACAGGCTATCTGCCGCAGGCTTGTTATCCATTATTTCGATTGCGACGGAATCCAACTTATCGACGATCGCCGGGTAGCCCTTAACGCGAATATCGGCTTGTTCAATATCCACTTCTTCAGGGAAGTATCCAAAGGTCCAGTCTGTCAATCCGGACTGCTCCAGCGTGTGTTGATCCCTGCGAGAAAAACCTTTTGCAGCCTCTTCTGAGTATTCTTCCAACAACAGCTTCAGGTTTCGACCGGCACCCAGAACCTTGCCTGCAGCATCTACCACTCGAATGTTCATGTTTAAATGTGGATCAAGGCCCTCTGGACCAAAGGAGTCTACCGGCACCTTGACGCCCGAGATACGATGTAACTTCTCACTCAGCACAAGGGTCAGTTCACGGCCATCATATTCCAAACCGTCCACCACCTTATCGGCATAATCAGGAGCGGGAACAAAATTCTTACGAAGAGATTTCGGCAGTGATTTAATCAATGCCAGGCACTTTTCACGCAGAAGACCGGGGATAATCCAGTCTATTTGCGCCTTGGAGACTTGCCGAAGAATAGCAACGGGAACACTGACGCTGACACCATCATCTTCATGCTGGGGGTCAAAGTGATAGTCCAGCTTCAACTCAGCATCCGCTATCCTGATACTGTTGGGGTACAAATGCTCTGACAGGGAAACCTCCTGCTTCATCAACATGTCTTTCTCGAAAAACAACAGTTTCGGCTTCGTGACTTCCGCATCCTTCCTGAACGCATTCAGCTCAAATTCGCTCACAACATTGGCTGGCAGGACACTGTCATAAAATTCATACAGTGCCGTTAGATCGACCAGAATATATCTATTGCTGAATTTCGATTCCAGCTTTTCTACATCCAGAATCAGTAAATAATTGTGCCTATAAAAACCTGCCTTGCTATTAAGTTCTTGTGATACT
>CAZAZB010000300.1:0-5389 GCA_964489485.1 uncultured Pseudomonadales bacterium
CCCTTCATGCGCCAGAAAAATATATAGAAAGCAGCCAGTTCCAGATAGAGAAATAATTGGTATAACGGACCCTGGGCTTCGTTGCCATCCGTCAACAATGCAACCAGCAACGTTGTACTGATCATCCAGATCGCGACCACGAGAAAACCATCATAAAGCATGGCAGCAAAGCGACGAAGTAAGCCTGCGTTCGGGTAGGTTTCGGGATGGGTGTCTGAATTCATACGATGATTATCTAAAGGTGGTCTGGTAACAAGGCGCGCATTCTATCAGGTCTCGATTGTGATTTTTGTGTTGAAAAAATGATGAAAGGTCGCTTCATTTGCAAAATAGTGAATCTTAGAATTCATATTAGGTGAGAAGCTCCCTTATAATTGGAAACAATCACCCACCGCCAGCCCGGAACTTTATGTCTAAGCAGTTTTCAATTCTCGCTATGTGCTTCCTCATGACCTTGTTAGCCTCCTCAGGTTTGACTGCGCAGGAGGGCATATCAAACGAAAAGAAACCCGATTTCTCTGGATTTGACGAATGGTTGCACAAGACAGCAAAAGAGGCAGAGGCCAAAGGTATTCGGGCAGAGACCATAGAAGTGGCATTTCGGGACCTCGAACCCGATCCCAGGGTTATTCGATTTGATCGCAAGCAACCTGAGTTCGTCCAGACTTTTGATCAATATCTTGCGGCGAGAGTCACAGTTGGCAGAATCAAGCAGGCAAGAGACTACTACGGGAAAGAGCAAAAGCTACTGCAGGAAATTGCCGGGCGGTATCAAGTCGATCCGGAGTATCTTGTAGCATTCTGGGGGCTGGAAAGTAGTTTTGGCCGATACCAGGGTAAGTATTCCATCATTCGATCCCTTGCGACCCTGGGTTATGACCCAAGACGTTCAACTTTCTTCACAAAGGAATTGTTTAAGGCACTACAAATCCTGGATGAAGGCCACGTTACACCAGAAGAATTTGTCGGAGGCTGGGCGGGGGCGATGGGGCAGAATCAGTTTATGCCGTCCAGTTTTCTGAACTATGCAGCAGATTTTGATGGTGATGGAAAAAAGAATATCTGGTCCAGTCGAGCTGATGTCTGGGCATCCATTGCTAATTATCTGCACAAAAATGGCTGGAAAAAAGGGGCTGGTTGGGGCGCGCGGGTGGCCATCCCGGACGGGTTTGATATCGCACCCCTTATACCGCAGAAAAAGAGTAAAGGGTGCCGGGCGTTAAGACATCACACGCAAAAAATGACGCCGGAAGAATGGGAAGTGCTGGGAATATCCGCGGACAAAAATTTGTTGGCAGAGCAAAAATACGCCCTTGTTGTACCCGATGACGGAATCACCAGCAGTTTTCTGGTCGGTGGGAATTTTAGAACCATCCTCAGCTATAACTGCGCGAATAAATACGCCGTTTCAGTTGGCTTGTTGGCAGGCAAGACGGCAGCGGCGCACTAGTCAGCGCGCATGAAGCTTGCTTCACATTCAGCAACAAGCTGATTGTTATCAATGCGTGTCATGGTACCCGCCATCACAGTCAATCGCCCTTTCTGCCGGATGCACCTGCCTTCTAGCCTGACAGCTGTCCCGATAGGAAGTGCATCCTTGTAGCGAATTTCACATTTGGCGGTGAATGCTTTGATGCCTTGCAAGAAGAGCCAGTTGGCAGTGACATCATCAAGGATACTGAAAACAATACCGCCGTGTGTGACATCATCATAGCCGCAATGGTTCTTGCCAGGCGTAAACTCACTTCGGCAGATGCCATCGTCCATTGTAAACTCAAGATGCAATCCTATGGGATTGCCCGGACTACAGACGAAACAGTTGTTCGCCTCTGATGGGAATGTATTCATAAGGGGGATCATAAACGCTTGCGGCGATTGTTGGAAACACAAAGCAAAAAAAACCACCATGCCCGTGGACATGGTGGTTTGTTATCAATAACTAAAAAATGATGGAACTAGCCATTGTCAGTACTGTTGTCGTCACTGTCATCGTCGGCGGTTCCGTCTCCGTCGGTGCCGTCATCGCTATCATTGTCGTCTTCGTTGTCGCCGATGCCGTCTCCGTCTGAATCCTCAAACTCACTATCATCGTTTGGGAAGGCGTCTTCATCATCGTTAACGCCGTCGTTGTCGTCGTCAGGATCCCGATTGTCGCCCATGCCGTCGCCATCAGTGTCGCGAGATTCTTCTGAATCGTTGGGGAACGCATCTTCGTCATCACTGACGCCATCATTGTCATCGTCATCATCACGCCTGTCACCCACACCATCTCTATCATTGTCGTGGTCTTCGGCTTCATCTGATGGAAACTCATCATCGTCATTCAGGGTTCCGTCACCATCACGGTCATCATCTGCGTGATCCCCTATACCGTCACCATCCAGGTCGCTGTGTTCAGCTTCATCGAATGGGAAGGTGTCAATGCTATCTGGAACGCCGTCATCATCGTCATCATCGTCATCAGCATCACGAATGCCGTCACCATCATGGTCTTCGAAGTCGCCTACTGGAACATTTGGATCCGTATCATCGGGGTCATCTTCTGCAGGCCATCCGTCGTTGTCCTGATCTACCCTTTGTGAACGTTCGCCGTCATGAGGGAAGTCATCATCTACATCGTCAACGCCGTCGCCATCATCATCTGCATCTTCGTTATCGCCGATACCATCATCATCCAGGTCTGAATTTTCAGTCTCGTCTCGTGGGAATGGGTCTAATGAATCCGGAACACCATCATCATCATCATCGTCATCTTCGTTGTTACCAATGCGGTCACCGTCGGTATCCTCGGTTTCGTTTTCGTCATGAGGGAAGGCATCTGTTAGATTGATCACCCCATCACCATCAAGATCTTCATTAAGGTCGGCAGGGCGTACATCAAATACAGAATTCTCGAGATCCGTCGTATCGACTGAAGCGCCAGTCTTTTCCTTTTCATCAACCAGGATTTGTCCCACCTCGGAAACGAGAGTGGTTGTATTGGGTATGGTCAATGAAGATGGGTCTCGACCAAATACCGGAACGGCTGTTGCATCATAGGCGCTACTTGCGGCACCCATTGATTGGGCATCGAGCACACCATCTGCGATGTCGCGAGAGATTTCAGCCACGACATCATCTGCTGTTCCCGTTGAACTGTCAGATACTTCCACAACCAGGGTGGTGAGTGCTTCAACAGCCGTTCGATAAGCCAGGGTTTCCGCCTGTTCTGCATCTGTATCGGTTTCGCTGGTGATGATTGGGTCTATTTCGAATACGTCAATTTCGTCAGTCAAACCGAACCCGAGAGTAGATTTCACTCGCCGTTCTGCGGCGTCAAGCGCATCGTCAAATTCTGCAGCTGTCACGGTGCCGTCCTGATTGCCACCGAAAGGTGCGCCGAGATCAGCATTCAGAATGGCGAGGTCAGTTGTAATCGTTGTGATCGGGGTGGCATAGACAGAATAGTCAGAGACACTGTCTATATCACGCATAATGGTTCGCAGAGTGGAAATAACTGGAAAAGCATCGGTTGTGATGTCCGTGGTTTGTCCTGCGACACTGGTCACTTCCAGAATGTAGGTCTGGGTTGCATCGGTGATGTCGAGCCCGACTATCTGTGCCGCGTCATTTGTCGTACCCGTTGCGGCAACAGCGCCCTTGAAGTCAGCCTGTGTAAAATCCAATGAGTAGACGGTTACAACTGCATTAGCAAGAGGACCTTTAACCCCGCCACCATTAATAGGTGTTGTAGTCACAGGTGGAGGCGGTGGTGTTGTTGTGGTCGGTGCCGGGGTTGGCGTTGTTGAACCACCCCCGCCGCCACCGCAGCTCTGCAACAGCAGCGTGGTGGTTACAACCAGTACTCCAGGTACTATTTTTCGTAGCGATTTCTTATTCATCTATTCCTCACTTCCTTCAGTATAAAATTAATGCCGAGATTAGGCTCAACGTGTTTCGGGGTTCTTGACTGCCCGGGCTGATTCAGGCGTAAAGTTACAATATGAGATGCATTATCAATGAGAATCAGTCGATGTTTTACATGAAAAATGTAAGTGACTGACGAGCGGTTGTCTTTTCAGGATGACCGCAAGGATTTAGCCGAAATCTCGCTGACTTAGCAGTGTCCAGGGCCGTGTGTTAGCCTTTATCTGCCTGGAAGTATGGAGAATGGATCAAATGAACTGGCAGGATGTATTTATATTGTTTGGAAAGTTCGATGAGTGATGAAGACGAGACAGTCGTGGATTTCAGTACGGCGAAGAGTCCACATGTCTATGCCCGAACTGAAGACAAGGTGAAGGCGCTACGAAAACGTTTTCGGGAAGCGCGCAATGAAGTTCGTCGTGAAAAAGCGCCTGCAAAGGGCAAGAAGACGAACAAGCGGAAAAAAAGAAAATCCAAAAAGAAATAGGTGAGCTATTTCTGCCGGACCTGGTTAATAAAACCCCGACCCTGTTTCAACCTTTTCTGTGTCTGTGTCATTTCTAACAGCATTTAACTCCTGTCTGGCCAGGCGCCCCATAAATCCATTGTCTGCGCCAAGGTTTACAAGATTGAACCCTTGTTTAAGATAACGGTTGGTGTACTCAACTGAACCCGTATGTATCCCTGCACCTACCTTGTGTTTTTTACAACAGGCTAGAATCTTGTTCACCGTTTCAACATGCAGGGGTTCATTGTTATCGCCGGTGGGTTCGAGACCAAGTGCATAGGCGAGATCTGCCGGTCCAATATAAACGGCATCGACGCCTGGGGTGGTAACTATTTCTTCCAGATTATCGAGACCCTCTGCTGTTTCAATCATCACGACGCAAGCGAGTTCATCGTTGGCACCCTGAACATAACCGGCACCGCCGTAAGTTGCAGCTCTGGTGGGTCCGAAGGAACGCATCCCCAGGGGAGGATAACGACAAGCTGCAACTGCTCGGGCGGCTTCTTCGCTATTATTTATCATGGGAACGATTACGCCATAGGCACCTGCATCCAGCACTTTCATGATTTCATAGGGTTCGTTCCAGGGAACGCGGACAAATGGAATCGTTTTCGTTGTTGAAATAGCGGGAAGCATCTTCTTAACATCATTGTAATCGAGCAGGCCATGTTGCATATCGAGGCAAAGCCAGTCGAAACCCACATGTGCCATGGATTCGGCTGTAAATGTGGAATCTATTGTCAGCCAACCGCCGACGGTTTGCTTGTCTTCCCGCCAGGCGCGGAGTACATGATTTGGTCGCATAAGTTTTCTGGTCAGCCTCGCTGAATTACCCGGTTAAAATTAATTTATCTCTGTCTAGCGCGTCGCTCTGATGGGGGCTTCACCAGCGACGGTGGTCCGTAGCATTTCGCGTCGATGGCCGGTGTAGTCCATTGTCGCGCAGTGCTGTGTGCAACGATTATCCCACATGGT
>CAZAZB010000301.1:0-5384 GCA_964489485.1 uncultured Pseudomonadales bacterium
TCCACACCTCAATGTGAGCGTAGATGTCACCCTGACCTCCTTTACCTAACCCTTGCTTTTCAATTCGCTCGCCAACATACTCATTCTTAAGATGAGGTTCACGCAATCTCAACAGCCTTTCTTATTGTAACACAATACCCAGTCGATGATAGCAATCACCCGTACTACACCCCGTCAACAGAACCGCGTCTACATCTTCCCGGCGGCACAGGTAGTCCATGTAGGAAGGCGGTAACTGACCAATGCATTCCAGAGTTTCAACGACAACTGCTGACCCTTCAAATTGCCTTACATCAGTTCCATGATCGCATCCGATGACCAGTATTTTACTTCCCTGTCCTATTTTCCTGACCTTGTCCCGAGCTGCTTTCAACACATCAAAGTTCGTTTGCCCGACAAGGTCAATGCCGCTATTGGCCTCGTTAAAATTTTTGAAAGGGGTCACAGAAGGGCAGGAACCTGCGCATATTCCACAACCAACACAACGATCTTCAATCACCACTGCCTGACGGTGTCGCTTTTTGGATTCATGCGGCTTCATATAGATAGCATCAAAGGGGCAGTCAGCGTAACACCAGCTACAACCATTGCAGAATTCCGGGTCTACCTTCGCAACCTTGTTAGTCGATGGCACAACAAAGGGTAACGCAATCAGCAGAAGTGTCACAAACCCCAGCAATCCCCAAACAAGGCCAGGCCCCCAAAGATCAATGAGGGGGAAAATATTCATATAAAACCAGTCCATTTCTACTGCGGCCAGTGTCCTATCCATATTTGCTTGCGGCATGCTCACTGCAGGCATTAACAAGGAGAGCACCACGAGCGCTGTCAGAATACTGATCGCAAGCCCGCGAGGCGGCATGGATTTGGAATGGTTTATTCTCTGAATATGTACAAACATACCCAACAGCAAAAATAGGGGAACACCAACGTGCAGGAAAATAAGCAGAGAAAAGAATCGATCACTGACAACGGATTGTGACAAAAACCCAAAAGCCATCGGCTCTACCACGATGGGAATGGCATCAAACAACGTTGCTGTCGATTGTGCAATGTACTGTGCACGCTCATCCCATACCAGCCAATAGCCACCCAATGCTGATGCAAACAGCAGCCATAAGAGTGGAACACCGGTCACCCAGGAGAACCACCGTGCCCCAACGAAACGCTTGAGGATCATCTCACGGAAAAGATGTATGGTGATGGTGATCGCCATGGCCGCGGAAGCAAACCGGTGCACCCCACGCATGACACTACCAATATAAAATTGTTCGTTGCTAATTGACTCGACCGACTGCCAGGCACCATCAATGCTCGTTTCAAAAAAAATGAAAAGATAAACACCTGTCCCTGCGACTATCCAGAACAAAAAGAAAGAGACAGCGCCGAGATTCTTTACCGGATTCCAATCATCCGGGAAGATCCAGGACAGCCATTTCCCAATCGTGATCAACATCATGAACGCAACGCGAGTCGCCACTCCTTAACCAGTTGAAGGCCAAGAGCCAAGACGCTGGCAATTCCAATAAAGGTGCCAATAAAAATAGAGTAGTCGAATCGATACTTGTCCGCTGCCGGATCATAGACAGTGCAAAACAATCGGATCTTGTCTGAAATGGATGACACCAGAGTCGCACCCTCATCAGAGGAAAATACCAGTCGTTTCAATGGATCAACTAATAAAGGTACTTCAAAATTCATGCCATATACCTGGCCGTAGACTCGCCCATCCTGATCAATAATCGATGTCTGGATAAGGTGATCGAATCCATTCGGTGATGGAAAAAACAAGAATCCAAGATCTCGTGCCAGCCCCTCAATCGTTTCCTGATCGCCACTCAGGAACAACCATTCCTCGTCATCAATCTGTTGTTGAATGGCGAACTGCTTCATCATGGGTGGTGTATCGCGAAAAACGTCAAAGCCAATTGAGACAATATTAAAGCTCTGATCGCCCAGCGCATCTCTTGCCTTGTCGACAACACTGGCGAGGTGCCTGGTTGTGGTTGGGCATATATGAAAACAACTCGTGTAAATAAGACTGACAATCAGAGGCTTGCCTCGCAGTGAGTCCAGATTAATGACCCTACCTTGTGTATCCTGAAAGGCGTAAGAACCGATCATCTCGCCAATGGCGGACTGACTGGTTTCAAGCGCATTCGCACGATCAAATTCTGCGGATGGCGTATGATCCATCTGTGCCTTTGCCGGGCTAACAAACATCAGGCTAATAAAGACTGAGCCAATAAAGACCAGACACATCAGCAGAGTTGCCAGTGGGATTGGATGTCGCATGATCAGGGTGCTTCTTGTTTCATCTCTTGAGCACAACCTACAAGTGTAGATCATGCTATTAATACAACTGCAAACCAGCGAGGCAACTTTTACGTTATCAACACCACTTCACTGGTAACAGTGCCAGAACCGTCAGGCTAACTAATACCCCATGTTTCCGCCAGGTACTTCCAGTTGATGAAGTAGTACACAGCGAATGCAACAAAGAAGACCAGGGCAAGGACCAGAGTACCCGGAACATTAATACCGCCTATGCCAATGCCTTCATAGTCGGCATCGTCAGGTGGCGTCGCAATAATGGAATATGGTAGCTTTTCATCAAGACCCAATTTTCTGCCGAAGAGTATGGAACCGACGATAATGAGGCAGAAAGCTGCCCCACCTGTGACCGCCAATATCACTGACAATCCATTCAGGGCGAGCATTGTATTCGCAGCAGCCGGAAACTCATGGACAATACCGCCTGTCATAGAGAAGCTGATATCCCAATGTCGGCGAGGTACACCGAGTGTTCCCGCACCCATCAGGAATAGTGAAACACCGCCCATGCCAAAGCCGAACATATAGGGTTGTAAGCTCGCGAGCTTTTTCCAGATGAGTTCCCGTCTAAACAGTACGGGTATTAGCCAATAAGTAAGTGACATGAACGCGAGCGTCGTACCAATCACAACCGTTGCATGAAAATGCCCTGGTACATATAAGGTATTGTGGATGAGCACATTGATCTGCTCAACACCCATCACAACTCCCGTGATACCGCCAAGGAATCCAAAACCTACCAGCGAAATGAACATGCCGGAGAAAGTTGGATTACCCCATGGTGCACGACGTAGCCATTCAAACAGACCTGAATTAAAGCCTTTCGCCCTTTGTGCTGCCTCGATAGAACCCGGTACCGTCAAACCATGCACCATACTCGCCATCACAGCCAAATACATGGCGTAGCTTGTGTTAAACATCTTGAATTCTGAGCTGACACCCGGGTCCGCCAATAGGTGATGCACGCTCGCCAGCTGAAGAAACAGGATGTACATAAAGAATGCCATCCGGCTTACTTTTTCTGACATGGGTTTTGCACCAAACACTATCGCGGCGATGGCATACCAGACTGCAATATGGGCAGAGACATTAATTTGCTGGGATGAGTGTCCGAAACCCCACCAGATGAGCCGATACATCAGGGCATCAATCTCTGCAATGAAGCCGAGGCTCCAGAGTAGCGTTGGAATCAAAATGATCGCGCCACTGACGATGGTGAAGACGGCAATAATTGCCGCCACAATGCCGCCAAATGTGACCAGCGGCACGGAGCCTTCATAGGTCTTTTCTTCCTTGGCAATAACCAGCGTACCGAAGAAAACAAAACAGCCAACAAGCGCTCCCACCGCAAATAGGATGAGGCTTAGATAAAAAACCGGGTGAGCTTCCATGGGCGCGTAGGACGTCATCATGACACTCGCCTGACCTGTCAGCACGATGTAATTGTTCATCAATGCACCAACGACCATTAAGGCAAATCCTGCCCAGGCAAACTTCGGTGTCGCCAGTCTACAGGCTAAAAGGACCGACGAGACAAAATACAACAGCGCTATTTCAAAAAGGATGAGCCAGAAGATCAATACATTAAGACCATGCGCCGTGAGGGCAAGGTAAAACCAGTTCGCGTCCAGCAGGTGTACTGCCGGCCAGCGGGTCAACCCCACAAGCATTCCCCAAATGCCTCCAATCAACAGGAATACCACCGCAGCAACCGCATGTGCTTTGATGAGTGTTTCGGCAGACTGATAGAGCTTTAGACCAGTGTCAGGGCATATTCTAAATTGTTCGGTCATTGTTCTACTCCACTACAAATATTTTGCCGATCATCATGTGATGACCGATGCCACAGTATTCATTGCATATCACACTGTATTCACCAGACTTGTTCGGTGTAAAATTAACGATATGCTCGTATTTCGGTAATACCTGAATATTGATATTGGCGGGTTGTAGTGAAAATCCATGTTGCCAATCAAGTGAACTCAAATGAAACCGATAGGTTTCACCCACCTTGAGTTCGACAATGGGCCACCAGTCCCACAGGCGAGCCACCATATAAACGTCACCCCCGGGTTGTGGTTTAACGACTGGGTAGTTCCTTGGCCCCTGGTTGCGGACCGTGAACTCGTCAACCCATGCCTGGGTCTTCTCCATATAGCGTTCCGGTGTCGTCTTGTAGGTTTCAGTCGATAGGTTCTGGTTACCGGTGACATGCCAGAAAGGCATCATGAAGGTCATGACGAGACCCCATAAGAAAACGATCGTAATCCAGATCAGCTCAGATCGGTCAATCGGCTCATTCCACCATATTCTCTCTTTAGGAGGTGACAGACTGGTCATTTGCTAGCTCCTAGTTGGCAATGGGAATAGTGACAATTTCCATGATGCCCCATATCAGATAGAGAACGGACGGAAAGGCAACGCCCAGAAAGAGCAGGATAAATGGATTATCCAAAACACGCTGAATGAGTGGTATTTGGTCTTTTTCTTCTGTCATGGTTTAACCTCGGGTTTTTGATTGTGGCCATTCTAAATGCGTGCAAATTTGGCGCATTGACTCAGATCAAGGTGGTCACAAAGCCTTTAGAATTGCCATTCTAACGCTCTCAGAGACAAATCGGGGTAAAACGACAAGAATATGGGATAGAAATCAGAGATTTCTATAAGATTTCCAACTAAATTTGGACTTTCAACGTCATACTGCTAAGGAGTCGTGAGACTGATTGCCAATGGCAATTAATCTATCTCTCCTCTAAGACCCATTTCACATCTGATGGACTACCCTAGAGCCATAAGGGGAATACCTTGAGCAAACTACTGACCATACTTGCACCCTTGTTGGTGATCTTCGCCGGGGCGGGTATTTTTGCAACCCTTCACTGGGCAAAACCCGAACCAGAGAAAAAAGAAGAGGCTCCACGCCCTCTCAGCGTTTTTGTAAAGCCAGTGGAGCAAACCAATATTGCCTTGACGGTCGAGACAAGCGGTGAAGTTCGAGCACGAACAGAAATGGAGATTGTCGCGCAGATCGCCGGTCGGGTTGTTGCTGT
>CAZAZB010000302.1:0-5349 GCA_964489485.1 uncultured Pseudomonadales bacterium
CTGGCATCCTTGTAGTTCATGTAAAAACTTCTTTTACCGACAGATGGCGTTACCACGACGGCTGGAGGAATGGTCTTGTCCTGCCAGAGTTTTGACCAGAGTTTCTTCTGCCGTTTAAGCATATTGCGGTCGCCACCGCCGCCATGGAGGTTGATCACCAGGGGCAACCCTTTCAATTCTTTAAAACCTGCGGGTGCAAGCAGCATATAAGGGACCGGACCGGGAACGAATTGTGATTCTACTTCACCGAGAACAGTCACCGCTGCGCAGAGGTCACTACTTAAACCGGCCAAAATTACCAGGCAAAAGGATCTGATCGTTCGTAACATGCTCTATCTCCTTGCATAACGAAGGAGACAGTATAGTCGGTCTAGCCTATGGCTGAAAAACGCTCTGCAACCTGACTAGCGCGACTCTCTGTAATCTGTAATGCCGCCACACGATAGGCTTCCGCCAATGTTGGGAAGTTGAAGATGTTTTCGATGAACACATCAATGTCTTTGTCACCCAGAAGCGCCATCTGGCCGATGTGAATAAGCTCGGTCGCACCTGCTCCGATGATCTGGACACCCAGAAGACGATGTCCTGTCGGGTCTGCAACCATTTTCAGCAGTCCGTTCTGGCTGCTGCTGATATGTCCTCTGGCCACTTCACCGAACCTCGCCTTGCCTACAATCGCACTGCCATATTGCTCTATCACCTGGGCCTCGGCTAGACCAATGGTAGACATTTCAGGGATGGTGTAGATGCCCATTGGAATCATCTCGAAACCTCTGCCTGGATCGATACCAAGCGCATGGCAACTCGCCCGCCGACCCTGCTCCATGGAAGTGGAAGCGAGTGCAGGTGGTCCGATGACATCCCCAACAGCATAGATATGGGGGACTGCCGTCTGGCAATTTTCGTTGACGGGAATAAGAGATCGTTCGGACAGACTGATGCCAGCTTTCGCAAGGGCGAGTTGATCGACATTGGCAACCCTGCCAAGTGCAAATAGAAACTTGTCACTCTTGATCTCGCGGCCGTCTGCGAGCCGTGTGACGACCTGGGACAAACCATCCCATTTAACAGATTCGATTGTCGCTTCGCCGACAAATTCACAATTGTTTTCGCTAATGTCTATGACAAAAGCATCCACGAGGTCGGGATCCAAAAACCCTAGCGGTTTTGGAAATCTGTCAACAATCGTTACCTTCACGCCAAGGGATGAAAAAATAGTGGCATATTCGCAGGCTATCACCCCGCCACCCAACACGACCAATGAGCGTGGCAGGTAGATCATGGACAGTATCGAATCGCTATCCAGTATATTCTCATGGTCTACAGGAACATCTTCCGGGTCGCGCGGCCGGGAGCCTGTCGCTATCACGATGGTAGAAGCCTCAATAAGACTCTTTCGCCCACGCAGATGAGTCACTTCAACTGTGTGAGCGTCAACAAACTTCGCTCGACCATGTATGATCGGAATATCATTGCGTTCAATTTGGCTGACAATATATTGATCGTGCGCATTAAGTACCTTTTCAAGACTTCCCATGAGTGCTGCGACCTGCATGTCCTCCTGAAAGTGCATCCCCATTGATTCCATCTGCCGCTTCACACTGGCAATATGTAGTGCATTTTCACGCAGTGTTTTACTGGGGATTGTGCCTCTATAAACGCAGGCACCACCCACTTCTTTTTCGCGTTCGATCATGGCCACTGTTTTGTTTGCTTTGGCTGCCTGTATTGCTGCCTTCTGACCAGCGGGGCCAGACCCTATTATAAGAAAATCGACCTTTGTCCTACTGCTCATATCGCCATTACCTCCACCATGCTAAGGATGTCTTCTTCCTTGGTTATTAGCAGCTCTATGTCCTCGTCATAGAGATTTAAATCCTCCATCACATCACTATCAAGCAGCCGCTCCATGTTCATTTCTTCTTCGCCCAAAAGTTCATCTGCCAGAAGATCAGAGCCTGCCGCAATCATTGCTTCGCGACCAAACTGCTCTGCTTCGCGATACTTCTGATAGAAGCCCATGCTCTCGACAACCATTGCCGGTAGTTCCCAATCACGTCCCAGGGTACAACCTACGGTCACATGGTATTTGTCGATCAGTTGATGCATGTCTTCTGCTGGCAAATGTGCACCTTTCGAATTCTGGATATCAACAAGTGCCTGCAAGGTCACGGGCTTTCCTATTTGGTGTAACAAACCACACATAAATGCAGATTCGACATTCCGGCGCCGAATCCTCGCGATCTCTTTCGCCCAGCCAGCTGCTGCAATTGAATGTTTCCAGAGTGATGAAACTTCTGCTTCATAACCAGCAACGTTGAAGACCTTGGCACCAACAGATGCCGCCAGTGCCATTTCAGAGATCGCCTTCATTCCCATTCGAGCAATGGCCTGTTGTAAACTACTCATGGGATTGACACCGCGATAGACAGGTGAGTTAGCAATCTTCATCACCCTTGAGGCAAGCGCCTGATCCTGCTGAATGAGTTGTGCAAGGCCTGCCATATCCGCAGATTGATCTTGCGTCATGGCAATGACAGCGCCAGCGACTTTCGGCAGCATTGGCAGATCTAGTTGTTGCCCGGCAATTCTCGATTCCAACTCTGCGGTGACGATCTCGAGGGTGTTCAAATTCGCGAATTGACTCTTGTTGTGTGGCGTTGTATTCGTGTTTTGCTGACGCATGGTCATGGTCAATTCCTTGCTTCTAATTGTTTGTTATTCATTAATTCAATACCTCTTCCCAGAAGATAACCCGATCATGCCCGCGATATTGACCGAAGGTGACCGTTCTTGTCAGACTTGTATCAGGGCTTCCATCGCCATCCCAATCGAATTGAAGCCAGTTCAGGCTGCCCAGATTAAATGTCATATTGATATCACCTACATTCCCCGCTCCCGGGGCGCTAAATACAACTCCCCCATCACCGGCCGATACAGGATTATTGAAACTGATCGTCGAAGTACCGCTCGAAACAGGAATATTAGTATGGCTAGCAGAAGGAACAGAATCTGGCATCGTGCTGAGAACACTGATCGGCGCGGAACAAAAATCATCGGTGTTAATCTGATAGCGACCGGACGCTGTGAAATACTCGGTGAGCACTGGTACCGGTAAGGGTTCAGCTTCAGATCCAAATGCGTTGTCTGCCCTCAATCGCCCAAACCGCATCTGCGTTCCTGTTGGCTCGACAATCACAGGCAGTCCTGGGGCGCCAACAGAATCCAATGTTTCAGTGACAGCAGATACGAGAAGGTCAAGATCGCTGATGAAGGGCACCAATTCAGATACACCGCTCCTGGTGTATCGATAACTGTCGAGCAAACTCAGCGTGTAGTCCAGTGTGCCATCGCCATTTTCCGTGAGACTGCCCGCGGTCGAGGTGGAAGTAACCACCAGAGCGTTGGTACTATCTACTGCTGGATAACTAACTGAAACCTCACCCGCTGTCAGGTGCATGAAACTGCCTTGGTAATTCTGGGTAATGGCTATTCCTGAGATATCCACAGGTGTGATGGTGATCGAAGGTGCAACGAGATATCCAATTGATTCACCCACGTAAGTGTAATCTGCAGCGGCCGTACAACTTGCCTGGAAACTCCCGGCTGACTGAACAGATACGAGAAAGTGATCCGGAATAAACCTACCAATATCAATGGCAGCGCCAGCAATGGCGATCCCGACACCGCCGTAGTTTGTTTCCTGTAGGTCTAGATTGAGCAGCCCAACCTCCGAATAACTCGCCTGGTTAAAAGTGGAGATACCGGCACCAAAGGATGTCAGTACCACATCCTGAAAAACCGGCGAGACAGCACTAGCCATACTGCTCCCCGCCGCATAAGCAAAATCACCATCTGCACCTCCTGTTATCGGACCCGTTCGCTGTAACTTGAACTGAATTTGCGTGGGAACATAATTTGGCGTAACGACACCGGAAGAATTCCGCGCGCGCACCACCAGATCAAAATTAGCCCCTGCTTTTTGAACCGGGCTAGCGGAACTTCCCGCGGCATTGATATCTGTGCCAGAAAACTGAGCACTCACCGCCAGCGAAGCGGGGCTGACCCAGAAAGGGTTACTGCTACCGACTAAATTCACACCAGCAACAGCATAATTTGCATGTAACTGGATCTGCCCTGCATCCTCGTACAGGGGTAGAGGGATAGTGGCGATGCTATTGGCACCAAAATTCAACACTGTTGCAGAGTAGCTGCTGACACCAGAACCAGGATTCTTTGCAATCGCCGCCCCGCCAATCGTAAAGTTCAGTGGGGAGATAGCAGAGGGAGAGATGCTCTGCTGTGCCAAACCCACCGTGACATTACCCGTAAACAATCCTGTGCAAACGCCATTAAGATCCTTAACCGCCTGTAACTTGAGTGTGTCTGCGAAGATAGTACCCGCTATCTGAGGGGCCACTGTTGTCGCATTCGACGCACCGTACAAGAATCTGAAACCAGCTTCAGAAAAGACAATGTCACAGCTGCCTCCGGTACAAACGAGCGAACCTGCGGGAGGAATAGACGGGTTAGCTATTGATAGGGTCAGGGTCGCAGGTGTTGTTTGACTCAAACTAACCAGGGTACTGCCGGTAAAAGTCGGAGAACTTCTGGTCACACCGTCTGCCTGAAAGTCGATATTGACAGAATCTGAACTCAGCGTAGAACAGGCACCATCGGCACATGCCCGAACGGTGATTGACTCTGCATCACAGGTTAAACCAGCACCATCATGGACAATTTCAAAATGATCGATTGTGATGATAACCGGGCCGCACAAGGACCCTACCTGGACACCGCCAACATTTTGGTAAACGATTGAGCTGTTGTCTTTCAGTTCAACCTTGCCGCTCGCCGACACCGCGCCGGTGAGTTGTGCATTATCTTCGAGCTTTACATCTTGCCCAACACTGTAAATTACCGCATTAACCGCCACATTATCCTTCATGTGCATCTTGTCATAGGGAAAGAAAACCAGATCCTGTGCTGCACCGGAAACATTGATCTGGGCTGAACCTTGAATGTCAAAATGTTGGTTCACATAAATAATAACGGGACCGTTAATAACTATCTGTGTTGAATTCAAGATTTCAAGAGAGTCGAACCAGTATTCGCCCGGATTGAAAGTAACCTGGGCGTTGTCCCTAAAACTGGCACTAGAGATCACATAGCTGGTTGCCGCCATATTGAATGTGACATTCGCATTCCCTGTAATGTTGAGTGTGTTTATTTCGGTGAGAGGAAAGGTACCCGACGGCCCAATAGTGGAGGTTCCGGAGCTTGTCGAAACATTTGTTGTTGTGCTACTCGTTTGAAAAACAGGGGGCACCAGTGCTGCTGCCTGGGTTC
>CAZAZB010000303.1:0-5336 GCA_964489485.1 uncultured Pseudomonadales bacterium
GGCTGAATTTCTCCAGCAGCGTCCCGTAACCCTTGACCAGCGTCTCGGCCGAAGTACCTGGCAGCGCCTGAATCTCTACTTCTGTTACGACCGAAGGTGCGGTAAATCCTTCTGGAAGATTCGCCAATTCCAGCCGATAAAAACCCGCTGCAACAAATGGAAAACGATACATGCCAGGCGGAAAGTCATACTCAATGCCTGCATCATCAATGGCACCCGTACCACTGACGATAGAGCTCGGGAAAGGCGCGAATGCGGGTCCATCCCCAAAAACAGTGGCCGGGAGTCCTGTGCCTCTATCAATCAGAGTTACCGTTACACCACTGATTGGTTCTCCGGACGAGGTGCTAAATAATATCCCAAAGGGGTCAATCAAAACGAGAGTGGTTGAGGTATCAGTATTGTCAAACGAATCCGTATAGGTGGTGAGGATATTCTCGTTCTTGACGACGCTTAACAAGCAGTCGCCGCTCTGAACATCATTCTCAGCTTCAGACGTCTGCACATAGCCAACAAAAACACCGCTATCAGGCTCTGTCTCTGTGAGTTCGAGAAACTCTGTTTCACCCAGCATCTGAACACTTAGTTCAACAGTAATGCGTTCACGTGCATTGGGGTCCTTGTTCTGGTCCAAGTCAGTCACGCGAATGAAAACAGGCTGACCTGCTTTCAATGTCGAAACTGGTAATAGATTGACGACACCCGGTAGAGGCAGCGGGTCGCCGTCGAGTTCCGTTGCCTGTCGACTGCCACCTGCAACACAAAATGTTTCTTCCACATTCACCGGTTCGCCCACGCCAACGGTAGGGCTGTATTGCAGGAACTCTATTGTTGATTGGGTAGGATCAGGCGCATCATCCGAAGGGACCACTTGCGCCAGTGGAATATCAATTCTCGGGATCGCACCCTGTCGAACGTGGAAAACCGTTCCTCGGGATGCAGGCACCAATACCAATCCCATGTCCTGGCGAACTGCTCTTGCACTTACTACAGAGCCGACATCAGACCTAATGTCTTCATCGCTTTTTTCTGATATCTGCCATGCAATATCGTTGAACAGCTCAATAAAATAATCACCTTCAGGAACCGCCGGGAATCGATATTCTCCCGAGGAGAAAGTATATGTCTTGCCAACCGAGTCAGACACCTCGGAACCTGTCTTGATAACACTGGGGAACAGACCAAATTCGGGACCATCACCTCTGACTTCGGCAGGTGTACTTTCTGGCATCCTGACCAGGGTCAGAATGATATTGTCAATTGGCTCACCCGTCGTATCGTTAAAAACAAATCCCAAAAGCGCAACATTAGAAATGGCATCTGCTGTATCTGTGTTATCTCTCGAATCGACATAGGTGGCGGAGAGTCGCGCATCAACACCCACTGACAAAAGGCAATCATCCAATGAAGAAGATTGCGAGGTTGATTGCACAAATCCGTAAAAAATACCGCTGTTGATATCACTTTCAAAAAGCCGAAGAACTTCACTATCACCCGTTGTGTCGACAGTCATCGTGATCAAAATTGAATCAATCAATCGTGGGTCAATATTTTGATCTGCATCTGCGACGGTAATAAAAATTGGATCACCTACTGCATAGGTATCCGCTTCATCTAACATAACCGTTCCGGGAAATTCAAAAGGCCGGAAATCTCCACCGAGAGAGCCTGTATCGATCGTGCCAGTTGCTGCACAACTTGCTTCCTCGATGCTAATGGCTTCCCCGCTGGTCCCATACTGTAAGAAGGTAATTGTCGATGGTGAAGGCGACACATCCACATTGTCGGGATTCGTTGTGACGATGACTGCCAGCTGTGTCGTTAGACCACCCTTGTCTGTGGCGATAACCGTAACAGGAATGTCAACGTCTTCCTCAAGCACTTCGCCTTCGACAAGCCGGAGGACACCATCGACAACCTCGAAACGCTCATCACCTACGACACTGTAAAGAAGAAGTTCATCTACATCCTGATCTTGTGCCTCAAGCTCTCCCACGACACCGCCATTAACAAGAGGTGGTAGGAAATTATTATCAATCGACAGATTAAAAGGTTCTTCATTGACATCCTGCACTTCAAGAAGAAACTCAAAGCTAACGGGATTCCCGGAAATGTCCGTGGCAGAAATCGTTAAGGGCACACTCATTTCCGTCTCGAAATCGATCAACACATCATCTTTGAGCTTCAGAAGGTCATTAACAATCTCAAAACGATCATCGGAGAAACTATAAAGAGCTGGGCCTTCCAGACCAATAGCCACGACAGAGGAAACGACAACACCTAACGCATTCTCAGGGAAGACCAGATCGCCGAGGGTAATATCTGCCACGGGAGCGGGTCCACTATTCACCCGTATCTGGACAAATGCCTGAATGGTTTCGCCATTGGAAGAAAAGAAGGCAGTGTTATTGATGAATTCTGGCGGGTTAGATTGAGCCAGCGCCGACACGGAGATCGAAACCAGCATTAATCCAAAGATGAGTCTGAGCGAGTGAAAGATATCGGTCGGAGAATACAGGCAGCTGCAAGGCCACTTTTTTACAAGTGCTTTTCCTTTATCTTGCAGCCACATCTATTCAATTTAGCCTCTAGTCGCTTATCACGGCACGGAAATTCAATTCAGCGGTGGCACCTGCGTCTACAACGCCAAGATCACCTGTACCATCTCTGCCACTGCCAGAATTAGCACCACTATTCGGGCTATTCACCTGAAAGGTTCCCGCAGCCAGGGGTAGAGTCCCACCATCCGTACCGCTAATGGTACTAATCTGCACAGTATTCAAGAGTAGTGAATCGGTCACATAGGTCGTATGTTCGGGCACAAGATCAGCCACAATAGCCGTTGTTAAAGCAGGTTGCGCGGCCGCTGGCGACACAGTAATCCTATAAACCACACAGGCACCACTATCAGCATCTAGAACTGTTGGGAAAAAGACGAATGCGCCAACGGTCCCATTGGTCGCTGTACAGGCAGCTCCTGCAGTATCAACAACTGCGACGGATTTGGTCATGGTGACGAGAATTGTCGTCACGGTAACAATGACGTCATCCGTTGTTGTTAATGGCGCTGAAGGCGGTACAGTGACGCCCGTTGCAGTTAAGGTCACCGTATGGGTGCCTGCTGCTGGTGGGGCGGTCAACGTGCCAGTCGGCACTTCCATCGTGAATATCTTCTCTTCACCTACAGGCGTACCTGCGGGAATATCGCCAATGGCAATCGCCGGTGCGCCGGATAGGGGGGAGAGGTTTAGAATGGTCAACACTTCATTGACATTGACGGTCTTCACTGTACCCGCAGTAATGCTATCTATGTTGTAGAGACCACCGGCAAAACCGCCAACAGATGGCAATCGGATATCCATTCCCACGGACAGGTTCACCTCTGATCCTGCCGGAATTAGAACAGTATTACCGGCTGTATTAGCACCACCTGAAATAGATGCGCCCAACACAATACTCGTTATTGTCGCGGCCCCTGCATCCTTAAAAATAACAGTACCCGGCGCATTCACGCCAGAGTCTACCGAGTTAGCAGTCAGATTATAGGTATCTGAACCTGTCGCGTTACTGAAGATAGTATAGGTGAAAATAGCAGTGCTTCCAGAGACAACCGAATCGTCTCCAGGCGCATTCAGCGTCGGTGCCGCACCAACCAGGCCGACTTTCACACCAACACCCACGGTGACATCAGCACCACCATCATAGGACAGGGTTGCCCTGTTAAAGATGGTCGCATCTGCAGACGTTGCCGCCTGGGCACCATTGGCAGCAAACAAGAATGCTGCCAGGACCAGAGAAGTTTTTAATATCAATTTCATGTGAAGACCCGAGACTAGTTAACGGTTATTCGATAAGAGAAGCATGTCGATGCATTGACACCCAGTGTGCCACCCGTCCCTGTGCCAATTCCGTCTGTATCCCCATCATCACCATTAACATAGTAATAGATGATGCTGCCTGTGCCAGTGAGATATTCAATATCACCCAAACCTGCTCCTTCATTGTCACCGATCAATTCCGTGCCATCGCCAACGAATATCTCAATGGTTCCGTCACAACTTGCGTCAGCACTGGGTGCCACGCCTGACCCGCCAAACTCTGCAAGATCGGTATAAGCAGGAAAGTCATCCTCCATGGTGACCGCGGTAGCAGCGCCTGCACAATTACCAGCATTGGCTTCACCTGTGCCACATGCCGTTGCTGCTCTGGTTGGCGCATTCTGAATCTGGATAACATAATCCAGGCTGTCCAGTGCAACGGCCTCTACAACACAATCACCGGGTATCAGAGGGTTGGTGTTGAAGTAGGTATTCAGGTTGTAGACAAAACTGTCACTACAGGCACCTGTGCTGTTTGCATTCGTAAAGTTACGCACATACTTGCTCATGGAGATGCCAGGACCAACAACAGCAATCTCAAAGAAGCCACTAGCGGGTGCCGTATCGTAATCGACCGGTACGGTCTGGTCATCTGTTGCGCGGAAGAAAAATCGGTGATCTTCCTGAAATACCGCACCTGACGCAGGTAAGCTGCCGACGGTACCAAATATCTGAAAGTTGATGACTTCATGGGCTATACCATCACCGCCGATAATATCAGCGACGAGTGTGGCGCCAGTGTCATCAACCTGAATCCTGTCTGTTCCTGCGTTAAGGGCAGTCACAGCATATTGTGTGCCGTTGATGTCAATGATGTCGCCGATAACCACCTGGGCGACCAGGTCTGCGGTCACAGCAAATTCTGCATTCGCTGTTCCAGCACCACCAATCACGCCCTGCGCCTCGTCAATACCAAAGGAGAAAATTTCAAAGTTACCTGCAAAACAGGTTGTTCCAAACGCCGCACCATTAACATCACACTGATAGGTCAATGTATTGCCAATATTGGCACCATGGCTTGAATTGGCATGGTTGGTATCGATGGTCACCACCTGATGGGTGCCATTACCGGCATTGCGCAATTGAACTACCATCCCCGCAGCAGCGAGGGTTGAACCAGATGCCTCTATTGAGTTGGCACCATAATTCTGCCAGACCAGGCTGTAAACCTGGGTAATGGTGACATCAACAGTGGCCGTAGCCGCCGTCATGGCATCACCATTGACATTTTGATAGTTTACAGTGACTGCGTTGGAGAGCGTTTCACCACCCGTCGCGGCACCAAAAGCAGGACTCGCCAGTGCAAACCCGAACATCCCTACCATTAGCCCCAGCATCCTTACTGGTGTCATTAATTTACTCTTATACGCAGACATATTATTTCTCACGGCTATTTTCTAATTGGTTAGTTTACTTTTACCTGGAAGAATAATTCTTCGCGGGCGCCTGGTTGTACAT
>CAZAZB010000304.1:0-5316 GCA_964489485.1 uncultured Pseudomonadales bacterium
AGCCCTGAGCTTTCAGTTCTTTGAACACATGGAGGTGTTCACCCTTCCTGTTCTTGACAATGGGAGACAGAATCATGACCCGCGTATCTGCGGGCAGCGAAAGTGCCTGGTCGACCATCTCGCTGATCGATTGAGCTTCTAACCGGATGCCGTGGTCCGGACAGTGTGGTTCGCCGACCCTTGCAAAAAGAAGTCTCAGGTAGTCGTAAATTTCGGTGATCGTGCCGACGGTTGATCTTGGATTGTGACTGGTGGATTTTTGTTCGATGGATATTGCCGGGGAGAGTCCATCAATATGATCTACGTCCGGCTTTTCCATTAGGGAGAGGAACTGTCGTGCATAGGCTGAAAGAGATTCAACATATCGTCGCTGCCCCTCTGCGTAAAGCGTATCGAATGCGAGAGATGATTTACCCGACCCGGAAAGACCGGTCAAGACAATGAGTTTGTCTCTCGGAATATCAAGATCAAAATTCTTCAGGTTGTGTGTGCGGGCACCCCGGATAGAGATGGTATTCAATGCGGTGGTTCTAGTGGCAGACTTACCCATTATCTCGATATCTTCTGTGTGGTTTGGTTTGTAGAATGTAAGAAGAAACAGGCCATGCAGGAAAGATATGTCTGAAGATTATGCACGAATGGTCAGGTTCCCACTGTAAGAAAGAGATGAATTTGCTATGATCCGCCGCGCCGGTAAAAGCGACAAAGTCGCACCCGGGTTAGCAAGGCCGCAGAAGGTCACAGATAGTATAAGGTTGGTCTCATTTTGGCAAAGAAGTCTTGGTTTAGTCGGTTTGGACTGGTCAGTTCTCTTTGTGCCATTAGCGCCAGTAACCCGATAGACATTTCTTGGAGAGTTCCAACGAGGGGATTCCAGCAAGAGAGTTCTAGCCAGAGTGTACCAACAAGAGTGTACTAACAAGAGAGTTTCAGTGATTTCCCCAATGAATAGACAAGAACTAAAAACTGCAGCATCGGTTGGACTGCTTTATCTTGTCCGTATGCTGGGACTCTTCATGGTATTGCCGGTACTACCCATAGCGGGACGTGAACTGTCGTTGGCAACGCCAGCACTTATTGGTCTAGCGCTCGGTATTTATGGCTTGTCTCAAGCTGTTTTACAGATACCGATGGGTTTGATGTCGGACAAATTTGGTCGAAAGAATGTCATATTTGCCGGGCTTCTAATGTTCATCCTAGGCAGCCTTGTAGCCAGTTCTGCTGAATCAATCTACGGAATCGTTGCAGGACGCTTTCTTCAGGGTTGTGGTGCCATTGCCAGCAGCCTGCTTGCGCTCATGTCCGATCTGGTTCGAGTTGAACACCGCTCTAAGGCCATGGCTATCATCGGTATTTCGATTGGTGCATCATTTGGTCTAGCACTGGTCACGGGGCCCTTGGTCTACACCTACTTTCAGTTACAGGGTGTCTTCCTGTTTGCAGCACTAGCCGGCGCGACAGGTGTGGCCGTTCTGTTTTTTGTCATTCCGACGCCAACGGTTAAGACACACAATCTGGAGTCAATGCTTCAGACCAGTAGGTTGGCCTCGGTTGTGAAAAACCCTGGGCTCATTCGGGTGAATGTTGGAATTTTCATGACGCATTATTTATTGATGGCGAGTTTTATCGTGTTTCCCTTGTTTCTTGAAGGGACAGGTGAAATCGACATCAGTGAACACTCTCTCTACTACCTCGGATTGTTGTTGATGTCCTTTGTCCTCATGTCTCCATTCATGTGGCTTTCCGACAAGATTGAATATTCCAAGCCTATTTTACTCGTTGCTATTTCCGCGTGTATGGTTTCTCTCCTCTGGTTGGCTGGCGCGACCGGATACTATTCTGTGCTTGGCGCCATCGCTCTGTTTTTTATGGCGTTTAATCTACTTGAAGTCCTGTTGCCATCACGGGTTAGCAAAATAGCGGCTGCGGGCTCAAGAGGCACTGCCATGGGTGTCTATTCCAGCTCACAGTTTGCAGGGATATTTGCGGGTGGAACGGTTGGTGGAATGATCCTTTCAGGCTCAGACATATCGACCCTCATGTACGTTAATGCGACCTTGAGTTTCTTCTGGCTCATGTTTTCTTTGAGCCTGCCCCGGCTCGGCGATATTGCGAGCCGGACATTTAGATATGATGGTGACTGTTCTCTGACTGCACATCAGTTACTTGAAAGGCTATTATCCCTTCAGGGCGTAATTGATGTTGCGCTGATAGAAGAAGAAAAAGTCGCCTACTTAAAAGTGGACAATAGCGCGTTTGACGATGGTGATCTGTCCGCGATTGGCCACTAGTATCGGGCAGATTAAGCGAGGAAGGATGGCAACCGCTGGTATAGTTGCCAGCGCCATGGAGAGTAATTACAAACGACAATGGTAAAAGATAAAGGAGCATTGAATGGCAAGCAGAGGCGTAAACAAAGTAATTTTGGTAGGTAATCTCGGAAACGACCCAGAGAGTCGTTCGTTTCCGAATGGTGACGCGATTACCAATATCTCAGTGGCCACCAGTGAAAGCTGGAAAGATAAAAATACAGGTGAAATGCGGGAAAAAACCGAATGGCACCGTGTGGTCTTTTTTCGCAGGTTGGCTGAAATAGCGGCACAATATTTAAAGAAAGGTTCCAAAGTCTATATTGAAGGCAAGCTTCAGACTCGCCAATGGGAAAAGGATGGCCAGAAGCATTACAGCACCGAGATTATGGGTGATCAGATGCAGATGCTCGATAGTCGCGGTGAAGGCGGCAGTGGCGGAATGCCTTCAAATAGCGGTGGCTATTCTTCCAATACACCGTCCCCGGATTATCCGTCTCCGCCTGCGGACGATTTTGATGACGATATCCCCTTTTAATCAATTCCTGTCCGGATTCGTAGATCACTGCGGCTATCCTGCGCGGCCCGTTCCTTTGCAAGTGATTGTTTCATATAGCTAACATATTGAAGGGGTTGCTTGAATTGCCTGGAAACACGACTTTCCGGACAGGAACTCGCTGGTCAGGTGTTAAACAGCAATTAGGATAAACAGCAAACCGCCCAGGATGAAACGGTAAACCACGAAAGGCAGAAAGCCCATTCTGGTAATGATGTTGAGAAATAACATGATGCAGAGATAGGCGCTGACCATCGAGGTGACCGTGCCTACCGCCAGCAATGTCCAATCGACAGGAACCCCTGATGTCACCAGATCGATGATCTTCAGGGTTGCTGCTCCGGCGATCGTGGGTATCGACATGAGAAAAGAAATGCGTGAAGATGCCTCGCGGGTGAATCCAGCGAATAGCGCCGTTGTCATGGTAATGCCTGATCGGGATGTTCCGGGAATCAACGCCAGGCATTGACTGATGCCAATCATTAACGCTTGTTTCCAGTTCAATTCCAGGTCTTCTCGGTCTCGCCGGCTCATCTTGTCGGATATGAGCAACAAAACCGCGAAGACTATCGTCGTTACTATAATGACCTCTACCGTACGTAAATGCTGTTCGATCTCGAAGCGAAAAATAAAACCAACGGGAATAATAGGCAAGCTCGCGAGTAACAGATTGCCAGCGAATCGACTTTCGCGGGTGACTTTCCCTGAGTGAATAGTGGTGAAAACCGCGCCGGTTAAGGTCGTAATATCCTGCCGAAAGTACCAGAGTACGGCAATCAAGGAACCCATGTGTACGGAAGTATCAAAGGCGAGCCCCTGATCAGGCCAACCCAGAACCTGTGATGGAAGAATTAAATGAGCAGAGCTGGAAATGGGCAGGAATTCAGTGATGCCCTGGAGCAATGCCAGGATAACTGCTTGTAGAAAATCCAAAGGTTCACGCTGATTTGAAGTTCGCGCAATTCTAATTCAAAGTGGCGAAGATTGCTCGCGCCATTGATGTTGGGGCTAGACATGAATAGGCTGCTGAATGATGTATCTATTATATTTTCAGGATGACACTGGTCGCGAGAACGTGGCCTTATAGACAGGAACTAGCGAGTGCCCATCCATAAATGTAGATCATCGCGGCTATTTCCTTTGTCAGTGGTTGGTTTCGATATCCAGAATATTTAAAGGTTTTTGCTAAATGAACAAGATTGTGACTTTATGGACAGGAACTAGCTAGATGCAAGAAATCCCACTCTTTCCACTGCCACTGGTTCTGTTTCCGGGTGGCAATCTTGAGCTACAGATTTTCGAGATTCGCTATCTCGATATGGTAAAGCGATGTATGCGCGAGAACACAGGCTTTGGCATCATCATGATTGAAGAGGGCGAACAGGTTTTGCAGGAGACCGTTCACTCATTACCTGCGGTTTCACATTACGGCACTTATTGTCGCATCATTGATTTCGACCAGCGTCAAAATGGCATGCTGGGTATTACGGTTCAGGGCGAAAGAAAGTTTGTCATACTGGATCAGTTCGAAGGGCAAAATCGACTGATGATGGCACAGGTGCAGTTTATGGAAGAAGAGGGTAAAGCACCATTGCCCGAACGGCATGAGCATCTTGCGAGCCTGCTCGATACGCTTGTTGAACATGAGGCCGTTAAAAAGTCAGGATTGAAAATTGACTTTGGTGAGGCGTTGGAAGTGGGCGCACGACTAACAGAGTTGCTGCCTTGTCCCAATAGCCAGAAGCAGCGATTGCTTGAAATGAGGGACCCACTTGCCCGATTGACAGAACTTGAGAAGCTCATCGAGCAACTGCAGCGTACCAAAGCCTGATCTTTAGAGGAGGATTAGCTCTACTTCATAGGGTGTTGAAAATGTCACCGCCGGTACCATTGCGCATTGAACCTATCCTAAAAATGCTCTTCTGTTGCATGTAAACTCCTTTTTCTCGGCAAATATCGCCTTGTCATACACCCAACAGATACTGTTCAGCACCCTGCTAAAGGGTATAATGCTCGGCTCTGTAGTCGATAATCTGTTGTTTTTATGGAAATTCAGGCATATATGCTCACGATGGGAGAAGCAGCGCGTAAGGCGTCGGCCTATGTCCGTCGTGCCAGTACACAAGAGAAAAATGCCTGCCTGGAAGCGATTGGCCGTGAAATTCTGAAGGATCGCGATTACTTGATGGCCGAGAACGAGAAAGACCTGGTCGCAGCACGTGAGAGTGGATTGAGCGATCCGCTGGTCGACAGGCTGACATTTACCGAGAAGCGGTTTGCCTCCATGGTTGAAGGACTCGCGCAAGTGGCCACCTTGCCAGACCCAGTTGGTGAGATTAGCGATCTTTCCTATCGACCGAATGGCTTGCAAATTGGCAAGATGCGAACCCCTATCGGTGTGATCGGTATTATTTATGAATCTCGCCCCAATGTGACAATTGATGCGGCAAG
>CAZAZB010000305.1:0-4000 GCA_964489485.1 uncultured Pseudomonadales bacterium
ATCACACCGAACAGTAAATATGCCAATCCCCAGGTCAGTGCAATATGGCTGAATAAGGCCGATTGTTTTCTGATGCCGACAATGACCAGTACCAACAGCGGCAGGGTAAAGAGTGGATCGATGATGGATATATTATTCCAGGAAATTCTTGCGTCAGAGAATGGCCAGAAAAGCTGCGTACCGTAGCTTGTGCAGGCATCCAGTAACCCGTGTGTCCCATAGCCCAGAAAACAGAAGAACCAGGTCTCCCTGAAGCTTAACTGGTGTCGGCTAAAGCGCCAGGCGAGTAGCGCACAGATGAGTGCGCCGACAGGGATGAAGATTAGTGAGTGAGTAAACTGCCTGTGATATTCCAGAAACAGGAGGGGGTCTGTCGGTGACTGGAATAGAACATCGATATCCGGTGCAAGCCCGCCGAAGCAACCTAGCGCGGCAGCAATTTTGACCTTCGGTTTTTTGCTAAAAGATTCGGAGAGGGTGGCGCCGAGCGCGCCCTGGGTGACGGGATCCATTAATCGTCAATCAGCTTAATGTATTCCTTCCACACATCATCCATGCTCCAGTCAGGATTGGACTCCCATATTTGTTGTCGTAGTTCTACGGCTTGTTGTTCCGTCCATCCGAGTGTCTGCTTCGCGTAGACTGAATAAAAAGCGGTTACCCGATAGTTGGCTGCGCAGTGGATCAGTAGTTTTTGATCACCGGACTCAGACATCACTTTCTTGAAATCTGCGTAATCAGTCACTTTCGGCGCGTCCCATTCTACGGGAATGTGATGATAGGTCATGCCGAATTCAGCGCATGTCGTGGCTTCATCATCCAGCGAATATCGTGGGTCAATGGTTGCAAGATTAATCACGACATTGAACCCTTCTTCTGCCAGCGACTGAAGTTGTTCTTCAGTAGGCTGACCGGCCGTGACAATCTGATCGCTCAAGCGAATAACATTAAATATTTTATCAACACTCATATACATCTACCTCCATCAACTTCCATGGCAACGCCGGTAATCATACTTGCCTCATCGCTGCATAAAAAGCAGGCAGCACTGGCAATGTCGTCAGGTGTGGAAAACCTGCCAATAGGAATGGATTGCAGGAAACGATCGCGATTTTCCGGTGTATCCTCGCCCATAAACGTCGCCAACAAAGGCGTTTCGCCTGCGACCGGGTTGATGGCGTTAACCCGAATATTGTGCGGCGCCAGTTCGATGGCAAGAGATTTTGTTGCGGTAATCAACCAGCCCTTCGATGCATTGTACCAACTGAGATTTGGCCTGGGGCTCACCCCGGCTGTAGAGGCGATGTTTAGAATGACGCCATGCCCGGCAGTCTTCATCATGGGAATGACATGTTTGCTGGTGAGGTAGATAGATTTAGTATTCACCGCGATGACACGATCAAAATCATCTTCTGAAATATCCTCTGCTGCAGCAGGTTTATGGGAAATACCTGCATTGTTAATCAGGATATCGACCTGCTCCAGTTGATTGAATAAATCACTAACAGAATCGCTATTGCTGATGTCACATTGGATAAAACGGCTAGCCACGATTTCTTTTGCAGACTGTTCACCAAGTTCCTGATTGATGTCCACGATAATAACTGAGGCCTGCTTTTCTGCAAACATTCGCGTCATGCCTAGCCCGAATCCTGAGGCACCGCCAGTGATAACCACCGTCTTGTTCCTGAATGTTGCTGATCCGGACATGGTTATTTACCTTTGAGCAGGTTGAATGCGGAGATTGCCATGACCTGTGCAGAATCCAGCATATCGTCAATATCGATATATTCGTCTGGCTGGTGTGCGAGATCCAAAATGCCAGGACCGTAGGCAATGCAGTTATGAAGTTTACCGATGCGGTCGATATGTTTCTGATCATAGGTGCCAGGTGAGACAACCATTTCTGCCGGTTTGCCTAGCACCTGATTGATTGCTGCGCTAACTTCACGAACAACCGGGGCGTCTTCCCTTGTCATGGTCGGGATGACCTCAAACAAGTCCCGTAGCTCGTATCTAAATGAATCCCGGGTTCTGGTCAGTTCTTCCAATATCTGGCGCACTTCCAGTTTGACTTCATCGAGGTCTTCTTCAATCAGAAAACGACGATCGATGATCATGCGACAGGAATCCGGTACCAGCGGCGAAGGCAAGCCTTCAAAGCCTTCACCTAGCCCGCCATGTATGGAATTGATATTGATGGTCGATTCCTTTGCCCCATCGGGTACAACGGGCATATTGGTTCTCTTTGTCTTGAGCGCTGGGAAGAGAACCTGTTCAAACTGTTCCATGACTGCACCCATGTGCCGGATGGCACAGTCGCCAAGAAATGGCATAGAACCATGCGCGATATGCCCGAAGGTTTCCACCTCTGCCCACCAGACCCCTCGATGACCAAGGCAGACCCGGTCTTTGTTCAAAGGCTCTGGAATAATAACGTGATCTATTCTGGGTACAGCCATAATCCCTTTTTCTGCAAGGTAGGCGACACCACCAAACCCACCGGTTTCCTCATCTGCAGTACCTGATATTTCGATGCTACCCGGGAGGTCCGGGTACTCTTCAATCAGACTTTCCATTGCAATGATGGAAGCCGCAAGACCTCCTTTCATATCGCAGGTGCCGCGGCCGTAGATTTTATTGTCCTCTATCTCGGCAGCAAAAGGATCGTGGGTCCAGCCAGACCCCACATCCACCACGTCGATATGTGAATTGAAATGAACACAGGCACCCGGCTTTGAATTTTCATGACGGGCGACAATATTCATCCGTGGATACTTGTCGGTATCTCCTGGCGTTCCCTCGGCACGAAAATACTCTACCTGGAAGTTTCGTTTCGCCAACCGTTTACCCAAAAACTCTACGCAGTCTGTATAGTATTCCCCTGGTGGATTGGTCGTCGGTATACGGACAAGATCACAGGTAAGCTGAATCAAATCATCTCGTTTGTTTGCTATTCGCTCTAGTAGGCGATCGTGCGATAGTGGCTCGTTGGTTGTATTCATTGGTTGGCCTCAAAAATGCCCCTGGCAATAGCGCGAGCGACGGTGTTCGCCGCAGCGGTAAATAAGTGTAGCGGCTCGACGCCTGCCTGTTGGCAATCGACCTCGCTGCTGGAAAGAACAAAAACAATATCACCATCAGAAGGCGTGTGAACAGGATAGATGGCTCGAGCGAAGCCATCATGTGCATTGATCGCCATTCGTTTGCATTCAGCCTGGGTGAGTCTCGCGTTGGTCATAACAATAGCGAGTGTTGTGTTCTCGCCCCTCGAAGAACTACTTTCACCCGAGCTCTTCTTCTTGTGTATCTTGTCCGCATCGGTTGGGATCGGATTCGGATAGCCACGACCACCGAACTCGTTGTCTTTTTCAAAAGGTGCTGCCCAAAAACAATCGGTGCCCGGTAAGAAAACAGACCCTACCGCGTTACAGGCAACGATGCTGCAGACGGTGATCTGTTCGCCAAGTTGCTGGCTTGCCATGCCGATACCGCCACGCACTGTTGCTGTTGTTGCGCCAATACCTGCGCCGATACTACCCATGTCCGGTGAGTCTGTGAGATTAGCTGCCGCGGCATAGCCCATTTCACGATAGGGCGGATAAAGCCCCCAGTCTTTGTTTCCGCCATTGGCCAGGTCGTAGAGTATGGCTGATGGCACAATGGGAATCTTAAAGTCTCCAACGGGAAAGCCACGATCCTGTTCGCGCAGCCATGCCTGAACACCGGAAGCCGCGTCCAGGCCAAATGCTGAACCACCGGACAGAACAATCGCGTCAATTTCCTGCACGAGTTGTTCCGGTGACAAGAGATCTGTTTCGCGGGTGCCTGGAGCACCCCCTACGACATGTGCCGCACCGACTGCTGGCTTATCGGGGATAACGACCGTCACACCGCTTAACAAATCCTGATCGGAGGCGTGGCCAAGCTTGAAACCTTGAATCATCATTAAGGTTTTGTATGTCCTTCCTGGAAAGAATGGGTAATCTCAAGTAAAACA
>CAZAZB010000305.1:4100-5311 GCA_964489485.1 uncultured Pseudomonadales bacterium
GGTAGCGGCAGCAATCTCGGCAATGACTATTCCTACTTTTTTCCTTACCTGCTGAGTGGATACTATTGGTCTCTTAATAATGGTCTGAATGCACCCTGGTTCACGCCGGCTCTGTGTGCTGGCATCCCCCACTTTGCTAATCCCCAGTCTGCTTACTACTCATTACCACAATTTTTACTGATTCTGGTTGATCCGGGAACCAGCCTTGTTCTGACTTACTATATCGCTGGCATCATCGGTTTCTCTGGCGCCTGGATGTTAGCAACCCGTGTTACGCATCACCCGCTTGTACTACTCTTTGCTTCCTGTTCTTTTATGCTCAACGGTTTTATTCTGGCGCGATATCAGGCAGGCCACCTTTCCTTTCATGCTTATATGCTGCTGCCCGTTATTTGTTATCTGCTGCTTTTACAGGTTAGAACGGCTGGTCAATCGCAAGGCATTGTTATCATCACTGGTTTATTACTTTCCTATCTTGTTCATTCGGGGGCGGGGGTAATCATCGTGCCTTTTGGCGTAGCACTGGTTCTTGTGCTTGTCATCTTCACGACAGGCATGATTGTTTGGGTTCGCCTTGTGCTGGCCGGGTTGTTGGGGATTGCGTTATCCGCGAGCAAATTGGTGGCTACCTGGTACTTTCTGAAGGAGTTCCCAAGAGACCTCTACTTACTTCCAGCTTATGAAAATTTTCTGACAAGTATTCTTGCAACGATACGAAGCCTAATCTGGACGATGCCGACAATTGATGCGAACGCCATGATTGTGAATAAGAGTTTTCTGATTGGCCCTGAGGAACTGGACTACAGAGTGCCAATTTCTTTTTTTATTAGTCTGGGAGGTATCTTTATTATTCGGCAGATCACGGTTTCGCGGATAAGGTTAGCGGTTATCGTATTGTTGTTGAGTTCCCCGATTCTGTTGAATTCCTATCAGGTGGATTGGCAGGGGATGTTGAAGATGTTGCCATATTTTGGCACAGCATCGAGCCTTTTCAGGTGGAATCTGATTTACATACTTCCGATAATCCTGCTGTCCGTGAAGGTACTTGATCACCTGACAAACCGTTCCCGAATCGGTGGAAACCTATTCACCGTTATTGGAATACTGGTCGTTCTGGCAATGCCTTTCATCTCTGGTTATAGCAGTTTGCCACGGGAATATGATTCGACGGCGATAGACAGTGCATACTGGAACACAAGATTAACAGGTGA
>CAZAZB010000306.1:0-5288 GCA_964489485.1 uncultured Pseudomonadales bacterium
ATCGTTTTCCAACAAACCGAGTATCAATCTTGGCGGGGTCGGTCAGTCTCCAGTTTTTAACGATAGTCCGAGCTTGTAGAGCATCTTCTTGCTCTCTCCAGTCAACCGCGAGGTGATTTCAGCGGCCTTTTTAAGGGGAAGTTCAAGCATCAGCTGCGTTAAGAGCTCCTCGTGCTCAATCAACGGAGCCACGCTGCTTTGGCCTTGCAGTAGCAGAACGAATTCGCCCTTCACGACAATCTCTCCTGACTCGAATTTATCTTTCATTTCTCCTATTGGACAGCGAATCACTTGTTCGAATGTCTTTGTCAATTCCCTTGCAACGACCATTTCGCGAGTCGAACCAAAGACTCCCTCTAGAACGGCGAGCGTCCGGACCACTCTATGGGGTGATTCGTAGAATATCGACGTACCAGATTCATCTTTGACTGATTGCAGAAAATCAGTCAAAGCTTTGTTTTTCGTTGGCAAAAATCCATAGAAGGTGAATTTGTCAGAGGCGAGGCCAGCGACGCTCAAGGCTGTAATAAGTGCACTCGGACCGGGAATGGGCACGACACTAATCCCCAGGGCAGAAGCCTGCCTGACTAGACGGTAACCCGGGTCAGCGATAAGAGGCGTTCCCGCATCAGACACCAGGGCGACACTCTCTCCCTTCAGGAGCATATCGATAATCTGTTCACTCATCGATGCTTCGTTATGATCGTGATAGGCAAGAAGCCTTTTAGTGATACCCAGATGAGCCAACAATTTCCCGGTGTGGCGCTTATCTTCCGCGGCGATGATATCCACTTCAGACAATATTTTCTTCGCCCGCATGGTTATGTCATCCAAATTCCCGATGGGCGTCGCTACAACATATAGTACACTCACAGTTCTACCTCATTTTAAGACCTGACTGCATCACCTCAGCGATTGTCACAAGCGGGTTAGGGCCACCTTCGTACAACATCTATCGACTTCTATCTACGACGCACTCTCCATTGTCTGCACCTGTAACAGGACGAGGGTCTGACATTGTGGAATAATAGCAACATATGAACCGTCACCAATATTCTGTATGACTAGACAGCTAACTTTGATCCTACTGATTGTGCTTGCATCTGGCTGCGCAAGCACGCCGAGCGATTCTGACCGCCCCATATCTCCTGGCTCAATACAAAATCCCGACAAGTCACGAGATGTTGATTCGCTTCTCATCGAAGCAGCGCGCGCTGATGAGCGAACGGCATCAGAACTAAGAGCCAATGCCGCCGCGATCGCAATTCTAAACGGAGATGTCGAACAGGCTAGAAAGATTGTGGAAACCATCACATCACCCTATCACAACGCCCATACGAGTCAGACATATCTCCTGACACGTGCAAATATTGCCATCGCTGATGGCAACGGAATTGATGCGCTTGAGTTTCTCAACGACACGCGCCTTCAGATGGTGCCCCTGACCCAATCGCTACAGATAAAAATTGGCAAACTACGCGCAGACGCTTATCGCCTGAATAGAAGTTATGTGGCGAGCGCGCGCGAGCGCATCTACATCGACTCACTGCTTAGCCTTGAGCAAAAACAGGTTAATCATGAGCAAATATTCTCGACGCTACTGCAAGTGCCAGCCAAGAGCCTCTTCAATCAGGCTGCCAGGGCAATCACCAGTGACCTTCGTGGCTGGTTGTCTCTGGCCGCCATGACAAAACAGTACCAGAACGATCCTCTTAAACAACTCCAGGAACTGCATAACTGGCAAACGCTCTGGTCACATCATCCGGCAGCCAGCCAGCTCCCGGCGAGTCTTGAGATGCTATCGCGAGTTGTCAAAGAGCAACCCTCCGCCATCGCACTTCTTCTTCCCACTCAGGGTGATCTCGGTGCCTTTGGCCGGGCAATAAGAGACGGCATTATTGCGGCTCATCTGGAACAAAAAAATGCCACCGTCGTGAAAATATATAACACCGCTGATGCCGATATTCAGGATCTCGTTCAGCAAGCTGTTTTCGACGGCGCCGAATTAATCATTGGCCCTCTCTCACGGGAAAATGTCAGCATCCTGTCTGGCATTCAGCTATCCGTGCCGATTATTGCCTTGAACAGAGCGACAGGCGTCACCGGAAATCCGGATTTATACCAGTTCGGACTTGCACCAGAAGATGAGATGAACCAGGTGGCTGAACGAGTCTACAAAGATGGATATAAAAATGCCCTGGCAATTATTCCAGAAGGGAATTGGGGTGACAGAAACCTCGCCACATTCACAGAGCACTGGGAAGCACTGGGTGGCACCATCGTTGAAGAGAAACGTTTTTCAGTACAAAAGGACTATTCAGATCTGGTAAAGTCCCTACTCAAGGTTGACCAGAGCCAACAACGTGCGAGTGAACTAAGGCGCATGATCGGACAGCGATTTGAATTCACTCCACGGCGTCGACAGGACATTGATTTTATATTTTTGCTCGCCAACCCTGCACAGGCAAGGGGAATAAACCCAACCCTCGCCTTTTTCTATGCAGATGATATTCCAGTCTACGCAACATCCCACATCCACGAACATAGTGAATCCAGAATTGACACCATCGACCTCAATCGCATCAGGTTTTGCGATATTCCCTGGAAACTTACAACGACGGACAAACTCCAGAGCGCCGTCCAAAATCTCTGGCCATCATCCAAATCAACCTACGCTTCCTTCTATGCGCTGGGCGTGGATGCCTATAGGCTCTATCCTCGCCTGCAACAATTAAAGGAGTTACCGGAAGAACGTCTGTTCGGTGCAACCGGCATTCTGTCACTGCGACAAAATACAATTTTTCGCCAGTTGATGTGGGCGCAGTTCTCTAATGGCAATGTCACCACGATGCCCCTCGTTCTGGATCAGTAGATTTTTTACTGATGGAGAGTCAACAGGCAACGACCAAAGTTTTAGGAGATCATGCTGAAGGCAAGGCCAGACGGTACCTGGAGTCTGCTGGCTGCGAGATCATCACGACGAACTATCGTTCAAAAGCCGGTGAGATCGATCTTATTCTGATGGATCATGATACGCTGGTTTTTGTAGAAGTCAGATACCGGAATGACACTTCTCGCGGGACAGGCGCCGAAACCATCACCAGGTCAAAAATACGAAAAATCATTAGAACGGCGGAGTTCTTTCTGGTTAAACACAAGCAATACCAGCACTGCGCTTGTCGGTTTGATGTTGTTTCAATCGATCATTCCATTGACTGGATCAAACGCGCATTCACACTCGATGGTTAGCACGTCTCAACGAATAGCATGACACGAGCACATGACACTGACATAAATGTTCCCTGGACATCGCTTTCACTTGAAACTACATTTCATTTCTGCAATATAAGACAAAGCGATAGATAGCCTGGTACCCAGCGAATGAGATCCACACGTTCAATTCTAACCCTCCCCATCATCCTTGTACTCACAGCCTGCACTGCGTTTGGTCCAAAGACTGATGACTATGGCAAGCGCACCTTCGGCACAAAACTCGATGACGGGCGTGTCGAATCGCTGGCCAAGAGAAATATACGGGCGGCGGATCCGGCACTGGATACTTCTCACTTTAAAGTGACGAGCTTCAACGGCACGGTTCTGATAACCGGCCAGGTGCCATCCCAAGAGTTGATTGAGCTGGCATCAAAAACCGTCAATGGAATGAGAAATATCACACAGGTTCATAACGAATTAGTTGTTGCAGGTCCAACGTCATTAATTTCCCGATCAAATGATGGTTGGCTATCAACAAAGATTAAGACATCGATGATGGCCTCATCTGCGACAGATGCGAACAGAATCAAAGTCGTTACATCGAATGGCGTTGTCTATATGCTGGGCTTATTGACCCGTGAAGAGGCAGAGGCTGCCGTAAGCTTGACGCGAAACATTTATGGCGTGCAGAAGATTGTGAAAATTTTTGAGTATATTAATTGACCAGGGGATTCTGTTCGTAAAGAAAACCCAATGGTCTGGCGATACTTCAGGGCGGAGAGACGATCAATGCTACTTGATGACCTTTAGGCTAGGGGGTCCCTTTTTTGGTACTGCTTCAGGTTTTGCCAGTGTTTTATCCGGCGGCGGCGAACTTTCATCCTCACGAGGAAACCACATCCCTTCCCCATTCTCCTTGGCGATCAATCCAAGCACCGCATCGATTGGCGCGTATATTTCATGAGCGACACCGCCAAACCGGCCGTTAAACATCACAAATTCGTTGGACAGGACCAAATCTCTAATCGCGGACGGGCTAATATTCAGGACAATCTGTCCATCCTTGACGAATTCCAGGGGAACCGATGTCGATTCAACATTGGCATCCACAACAAGATAGGGCGTATACCCATTGTCGAGTATCCACTCATTGATGGCGCGAATCAGATAAGGGACTGAAGATGACATACTTGCCATAGGAGAACCTTTAAACCTGCCTCAACAATGAGTGATCAGGAACACTTCTCGAATAGAACCACTTCTCGAAATAGAACAAATAGACGCGACTAGTCGCGCATATCCAGTTCAGCCTCGGAAAGGCTCGACTGAAACGCTTCTCTTTCAAAAATCCGGTCCATATAGTCAAGAATTGGTTTGCCATGCTTCGGTGGCAGGTCGATACCCATAACGGACAACCGCCAAAGAATAGGGGCGACACAACAGTCCACAAGCGTGAACTCTTCGCTCATAAAGAATGGCTTGTCATCAAATATCGGCGCAATTGTCACCAGGCTTTCACGCAACTCCTTACGAGCCCGATCAATAACCGTATCTTTCGATCGACCGGCAATGATGGTATCCACGTAGCCGCACCAATCGCGCTGGATGCGGTAAATAAATAACCGGCTTTGCGCTCGCGCTACTGGATAAACAGGCAACAGCGGCGGGTGTGGGAATCGCTCATCAAGATATTCCATAATAACTGTCGACTCATAGAGAGCAAGATCGCGGTCAACAAGTGTCGGCAGACTGTTATATGGATTCAGGTCAGCCAGATCTTCCGGCATGACTCCTCGTTCGACATCGACGATCTCGACAGCAACCCCTTTTTCAGCGAGTACAAGGCGTACTCGTTGGCTATAGTGGTCATTTCCATCGGAATAAAAAATCATCGATGAGTGCTTGGCAACTACGCCCATCTCTACACCTCTTTTGCGTTAGATTATTGTTTATCGACTAGCGCTGCTGATCGCGAGCGCTGGTCGAAATTTGGCGTGACAGGTCTATCTCAACACACCTGGGAGCTCGACCGAGAATAGAGAACCTACTGCGGACAAGCCTGATTGGCCAGATTT
>CAZAZB010000307.1:0-5286 GCA_964489485.1 uncultured Pseudomonadales bacterium
GTGCGTTTATCAGATAGCTATCTGACCCATCTAATCGAAGCGTTGGTTGCTTCTCTTCATTCATCGATACCGTCTCGGCACTTCTTGCAATGACAGGTAATTCGCAGCAGAAAAGCGAGCCAGCACCGGGTTCACTGTGAACCCAGATTTCACCACCCATGAGTTGCGCCAGATCTGCGCAAATCGCAAGACCCAGGCCACTTCCTCCGGCAGGACGTGAAAGTGAACTATCTACTTGATAAAAAGCATTGAAGAGCTGTTCCTGTGCTTCGAGTGGAATTCCCACACCGGTGTCGGCAACAGACAGCCTCATGATGGCCTTCTCGCCGTCCTGCCATCGACTGACTAGAACCTCAATAGTGATCTGGCCCTCGTCTGTAAATTTGATGGCATTGGACACAAGATTTGTGATGATCTGTCTCAGCCTCTGATCATCTATATCTATCCTCGCCGGTACCCCGGGTGCAATGCGCAGATTAAATTCAAGCCCTTTGGATTCTGCTTCTAGTCGCAGCAACTCTGTCACACCATCTAACAAAAGTTCAAGTTTAATGGGCGCTACGTCAAGACTCATCATCCCTGCCTCAAGTTTCGAATAGTCCAGCACATCATTGATAATTTCAATGAAGTGTTGGCTGCTGGATGCCATGGACTCGACTAAGGCCTCTTGATCTTTTGACAATTTTGATAGACCCAGCAAATCAATTGACGCCAGTACACCCGTTAGCGGCGTTCGTAGTTCATGGCTGATGTTGGCCATCAACCTCGATTTCATATCCGCCTGTTCTACGGCCTCATCGCGTGCTTTTTCTATGTCGAGATGACTCTGTTGCAAGGCTATCGCTGCCTCCCGGAGCCCGCTGGAGGTTTCCATCACAGTGATCATTGCCCCTTCTCTTGACCTCTCAACATAAGACAAAAATATAACAAGGACGACGAATGGCCCAGACATGATCGCACCGCGATACTCCATACCATATTCTGCGTAGACCCCGCTTTCCACTGTCTGTGAGGGTAAGCTATAAAAATAGGAAACCGTCACCACCAATAGTATGGTCCAGATGTATGCCGCAAGCTTCCTGCCGCATGCGAGGAACATCAAAGGAGTCAGCAACAGCCACCAGAGCGTTGGCGAAGAAAACCCTCCCTGATGATAGACGAGTGCATTGACTATTAGGTATGTGTTTAATCCAGTGGCGTGGAGTGAAACCGAAAAGTTTAGCGTAGGACTATAATAAAGGCCTATCAGGAGGAATCCAATAACTCCCAAACCACAGTCAAAAGCGCTTCTTGTATCTCCAACAAACAGGTAAAAAACAAGAAATGAAGGACAAGCAACAGTCCCTACAGCAAGAAATACCTTTAGAATATTATGGTAGGCCGCGTCAAGTTCATCAAATTTTTCGATCTTTTCTTCGCCCATAAAATCGCTGAGGTGGTGGTTATCCAAAAATGCCTCCTGAAATAACCCCAAATTCCAGATGGTTTATTCATCTATCGACAGGAAGGAGCCATACTTGAATCAAGAGGTTGCCAATGGCGCTATATCGAGACCAATGGTTCTTGGGACTTGGGACTTGGGACTTGAGAGTTGAGAATTGGGAGTCGCGAGTCCAAGTCAGATAGTAATCACTGTCACTGAAGGTAAATTCAGTTCCTGTTCATCGTGGAAACCCCGGACAAGAAGTATATGACCGCCCTCCTCTACTAACTCTAGTTCCAACGCTATCTGTCGTGCTAACTCATTCGGATTAGCCTTACCGGCTTCTTGACGATAGAGTGGCACAACACCCCAAACCAACGCCATCTTATTGAACACGCTTTCGTTACCTGTCAATGCAATAATGGGCGCTGCAGGCCGTGCAGTACTGATGATTTGCGCTGATGTACCAGATTGTGAAACAACGATTACCGCTCTCGCTTTCAATTCTTTGGATAGCTGCGCTGTTGCTGAAGCCACCGTATTCCATACGCGACGTGGCTGACTCATCGCTAAACGTATTCCCCAGGCACCTCTGGAAAACAGATGTGCCTCCGATTGTCGTGCGACCCTGTCCATCATTTCGACAGATTCAACAGGGAAATCGCCAACTGCCGTTTCTGCGGAAAGCATTATCGCATCTGCGCCACTGGTTACCGCATGGGACACATCGGTTACCTCTGCCCGTGTCGGTCGCGAGTGTGTGATCATGGATTCCAGCATTTGCGTTGCCACGATGACTGGCTTACCACGGTGTCTGGCCATTTCTATCAACTGGCTCTGGGCAATTGGGACTTCTTCAGGTGGCAGTTCTACACCGAGATCACCTCGCGCTATCATAATGGCATCAGTCACTTCCAAAATAGCCTCTGCGTTTTCAAGCGCTTCCGGCTTTTCGATCTTTGCGATAATGGAAGGTGCGTAGCCACTCTTGTTGTTTCCAGTAAAGCCTTCTATCAGGCGACGAAGTTCAAGAATGTCCTCGGCGGTACGCACGAAGGACAAGGCAATAAACTCAACACCAAGAGACAGGGCAAATTTAGCATCGTCAATATCTTTCTCCGTCATACAGGGTGCAGAGACATCAACGCCCGGTAGGTTCATTCCTTTATTATCCGTTAGAAAGCCACCATGAAGCACCTCGCATTTCACATTCACATCAGTGCTCTCGATCACCTTGAGTTCGAACAGACCATCTGCCAGCAATATTCGGTCACCTGCCTTTACATCCTGTGCCAGCGCCTTGTATTGGGAGACGATCATGCCGGGCTTGGCTAAGTTTGTGTCCGTCGTGATCATCACTTCCTTGCCATCCACAAGATCGAGACCACCATCAGGAAATTTGCCGGTACGAATTTTTGGTCCTCAAAGATCAGCCAGGATCCCGATCGGACGATTCAGGCGTGTCGCCGTTGCACGAATATTGTCATAGGCGGTTTTGTGCCCTGCATGAACTCCATGGGACATATTCAGCCGAAAAACATTCGCACCTGCCAATATTAATTTTTCGAGTACTTCCAACGATGATGAACCGGGTCCGACAGTGGCAACAATCTTCGTTCTTCTGTTCATGAGTAGATCGATGCTGGTAATAATTGCCATAGCAGAGCCCGGGTGACATCGTGATAGTTGGATACATTGTAGCAACTTCAGCTGTGCAATTTCAGGATGCGAAACACATACAACCCGATCTAAATTAACTGTCGAGAGGTCTGTTCAGCACCAGTTGTCGGAAAGGTCACAACGATTTGGTATACAATTCAAGAACATGCCCGAACACAGTGAAACCTCGATGGCAGAACTCAATATACCTCGTGCACACTCAGATAGCTGGTACGATCACCTTGCCCAGGTACAAGATGGCTACTACTACCCCTGGAAGTCTCTGGTGGGAGAACGAGATGGTGAATCAGCTTTTGTTGAACAAGTCGCTGACCGGCTCAAACCCGATTCCCGGGTTCTGGAGGTTGGATGTGGGCATGGTCAACTTGCCATTGAATTAGCACAAAACTGCGACCACATCATCGCTTATGATCGCGTCCAGGCTTACATCGAACTGGCCAACCTCTCGAAATCGGCACAAAGCTGTACCAATGTGTCATTCGAATGTTACAACGCACTGGATCCTGGACATGATGAGCTGGCATTACCAGCAGAAGATGACTCCATTGACTTGATTATCTGCCGTCGTGGACCCTTACACTGGATTGAAGATGCGAAGCGGGTTTGTCGTGATGGCGCGATGGTCATCGCACTCAGTCCGATGGAAGAGCCTATTCCCGCCTGGTCTGCAAAGCTGCCGCATAAACTTCATTATGAAAACTCAGGCAGACATACTGGCAGTGGTTCTATTCATCAGTCTGTAGAAAACAGACTACATCAAGCAGGATTGATGCTGGACAGTGGTTGGGGGTTTGACGTGCCGGAGATCTTTGACGATCCTGTTGAACTCTATCGTATGGTGTCCTGGGGTTTGCCGGGCTCGGAAGTCCCGACGTTTGAAGACATGGAATACAAATTTAAATCCATCTATGAAAAATATGCCGAACCTGCAGGGATTGTACTCCGCCATTGCCGCTTCCTGTGGCAAGCCATTATCCATAAATAGTCTCAGTATGTGGAAATGAACTCTCGATTAGAGGCAAATCCAGACAACAAACACAAAAGTCCGCAAACCTCCAACAAGCATTCATTTTTTGTAGCGATAATAGACCTATAATCCGCAGCCACTAATCAACAACAATTCGGACCTACCCTTGCTCTACTACCTTGGTGAATTATTATCCGATCTCGCCGGTCCCTTCAGACTTTTCTCCTCCTACATCTTCCTTGCCGGATTAGGCACGGCACTTGGCGCTGTCGCAACCTGGTGGCTACTACCGAAATTGTGGGGAGTGCTTCCAACAGATCGGGGCCGTGAATACGCTGTAGATGCGGACAAGAGTATCGGAAAACCGGTGAGTGCGGGCGTTCTTTTCATTCCGATGTTTGTCATCATCAGCCTATTAGTTGTGCCGTTTGACTGGATGTTTGTCGAGATTATGATTTGTGTCACCATCGCGATGGCGGTGGGCTATCTTGACGATCGCGCCCTGGGTGGCTGGAGTGAATATCGATTGGGTGCAATTGATCTCATCGTCGCCTTTTTGGCGTCAGTCGCAATTTGTCAGTTGGAGCCCTACACCATTTGGCTGCCCTTGTATAAGGATCCAATTGTTATTAGCCCAGCTCTTTTCCTACTGGGCGCCACGCCTCTTATCTGGGTTTCAATCAATGCAACCAACTGTACAGATGGTGTAGACGGCCTCTCAGCAAGCCTCTCCAGCCTCGGCATACTCTTTCTTGGCATTATCCTGTACGGTATTGTTGGACACGCTGAGATATCAGCTTATCTTCTAGTGCCTCATTACGCTCAAGGTGCAGACTGGGCGATCATTGCTTTTGTGCTGGTGGGTTGTTTGGCCGGTTACCTCTGGCACAACAGCTATCCCAGTGCTGTGATGATGGGGGATGCGGGATCGAGACCCGTTGGATTAATGTTGGGGGTCCTGGTTCTCGCTTGTGGAAATCCGTTCCTGATCCTTGTCGTTGCCTTTGTTGTCCTGGTCAATGGTGCCACAGGAATGATCAAGGTTGCTATGCTGCGGTTCTTCAGAATTGGCATTTTCAGAAATATCCGGTACCCACTACACGACCATGTGCGGCACAACATGGGCTGGTCAAATACACAGGTTCTTGTACGGTTTATGTTGTTACAAGCAGTCGGGACACCCATCCTTTTGGTTCTGCTACTGAAAATAAGATAA
>CAZAZB010000308.1:0-5284 GCA_964489485.1 uncultured Pseudomonadales bacterium
ACGCCTATTGCCATTGTGTGCTCCGGTTGTAGATATAAATTGTTGATCCTCATTTTGGATAGGCTGGTGTTGTGAGTCAACCATCATCTATGGCGATAAACCTTCATTATATTCAGACGACTTTTGTATCTGTAATCAAAAATTTATAAGTAGCCATCTGATATCTGTTTTTTTTGCTTCGTAACTGTTTTTCTGAACATGGCGCTAATCAAAGTGAGGTTCGTAATCATTTTTCTTTAAAAATGTAGTTTTGTAACTATAATTCTGTTCTCGTAATCGTTTCTCTGGAAGCAGTCATGCCCTTACATCAACAGAAGGATGAGTCACCAAGGCCAGCGGGGTACGAGGCACTGCTTCAAAAATATGGTCTGGAAGCCGTTCCTCATTGGCATCGTTCTTTTGTTGATGTCGGTTCCGCCCACCGAGTAGAAACCGCTTCTGGCAGCACAGAGGAGACCTACCCATCCAAATACTGGCCGGGTGATGGACTCGGATTATCGCAGCAACCAGAACTACAACGGCGAAAGCGTGGCCTGGCAGCGGGCGAATCCATCGTTTCCTGATCCACAACATCCTCGCACGGCAGGGCTTCACACCTGAAGGGATTATGTTTCCGGTTTCGGCATCGATGAGGAAGTTGCCGAAATGGAAAAGGTAATCCAGGCGTAGCTTCATCATTAATGCTGGCCAAATACGCTCATCTGAGCCGGTGACCCCATTTATTCATTTCTGCCTGGGGAATTGGGTATGATGAGAAGCTTGCAATATTTTTACCCACCCAGTAGCCGTCTATTTTCTTCGGACACTAACCAGGATGAAAACTCACAATGAATTTCCCCGACGCCAGAATGATCAAAACAAATGGTATAGAACTCGAAGTCTTCGAGGCAGGGCAGGGCGGAATACCGATTGTGTTGTGCCATGGCTGGCCGGAGCATGCCTATAGTTGGCGCTATCAGATACCGGCGCTCGTTGGGCAGGGTTACCACTGTATTGTGCCGAACCAACGGGGCTATGGCGCATCGGATAAACCGGCAGATGTGGAGGCCTATGACATTCACCATCTCACCGATGATCACAATGGTTTGCTTGATGCGCTGGGCATCGAAAAAGCCATTTATGTCGGGCATGACTGGGGGGCGATTATTGTCTGGAACCATGCCTTGCTTAACCCTGATCGCGTGTTGGGCGTCGCCAATATGTCCGTGCCGTTTATGGCGAGAGGTGAATCCGATCCGGTTGCCTTCTGGGAACAGATGTTGGGGCCTGATTTTTATATTGTCCATTTCAACCGCCAACCGGGTGTGGCTGCGGCCGCTTTCAGGAAAAATACACATCTGTTCTTAAGCAATATGTATCGAACAAAGCAGTGGCTGGACACAGACTCAAGTGATGCCGATATAGCACAACCATCCGGAAATTCAATTCTTCGCTTTGCTCATGAAAAAGTAGACTCGGGTGAATTAATGATGAATGAGGAAGATCTCGCTGTGTTCGTGTCGGCCTTTGAAGCCGGTGGTTTCGAAGGGCCATGCAGCTGGTATCGGAACTTCACACGAAATTGGGAAACCACTGGTCATGTAAAGCAGGAAGTTAGTCAGCCAAGCCTGATGATTTACGGTGAGCACGATATGGTGCCAGCAACGGATATGACAGGATACGTACCGGATCTTGAGATTCACACGCTCGATTGTGGGCACTGGATTCAACAGGAGAAACCGGATGAGACCAATAGTATTTTGATTGATTGGCTGGCGCGCAGGATGAAGCCGTTGGTTGCCTAAATTTATTGCTCATTTAAATCGATAACAGGAGACATGGGAACATTGGCGAATCTGCCCAACATCTACCGAGCGAACTTTATTCGCAATCTAACGATCGCCTGCTGTCTGCTTCTTTCATCACCAGCAGCCCTTGCAGAAGGTGAGGTCGAAAAATTACTCGACCTCTGGGATTATGCAGATCCAGCCGCTACCGAGTTGCAATTCCAGCCACTTGCAGACGAAGCGAAAATATCAAGTAATCGACAATACCTGCCAATACTGATAACCCAGCTGGCGCGCACACATTCGCTAAGGGGGCAGTTCGAGCTGGCCAATGAGCAGCTGGATCAGGCGGAGTCGCTTATTGGTGACAGGAAGTCTCGCGCCTGGGTCTTTGTGTTACTGGAAAGAGGAAGGACATACAATTCCGCCGGTGATAAGGGCGAGGCACTGCAGTATTTTGAAGAAGCCTTTCGAAAAGCGGAGTTACTGGGCGACGATTATCTTGCTATTGATGCTGCCCACATGGTCGCTATTGCAGAATCGCTTGATCAACAGATGAAGTGGAATGTGATCGCTCTGGGTATTGCTGAAACGAGCCAAGCCCCCGGGGCAAAGAAATGGCTGGGTTCACTGTACAACAATATGGGCTGGACACATTTCGATCAGGAAGAATATGAAGAAGCACTGGCGTTATTTCAAAAGGCGGTTGCCTTTAGGCTAGGCCAGGATAACCCGCGGCGGCTGCAGATTGCACAGTGGGCCGTCGCCAGGACATTGCGCGCCCTGGACCAGTTAGATGAAGCACTGAAGATTCAACTGGCATTGCTGGTTCAAACGGATAAGACAGGCGAACCGGCAGATGCTTTGATCATCGAGGAAGTAGCGGAAATCTACAACCTGCAGGGAAATGATCTGGCACCTGATTATTTTGCGATGGCACACAAGTTGTTGAGCAAAGATGAGTGGATTAAGGTTCATGAACCTGAACGTCTGGCGAGACTGAAGAAACTGGCTGTCAAAGACTAGCTGTCAAAGACTAGCCGGCTATTGAATATCGGGTTATTCAGCCAAATTCGCCACATTAACCTGAAACCGGGCAACAAAATCAGCGTAGGAATGATTGTTAGCCCCTTCCAGGTTCAGCAATCCCTGCTCAATAAAGCGGCAGAATGCCTGATTAAGATCAATATCGGAACTCACCTGAAAAGATGCTTGCCCATCATCTGTTTCCATACAAATCGTCAAGGTGAAAGAGGCTGATTCTTCTTCCATGGAAGAGCGCAGAAAATCCTGAATGAGCCGCATGCAATGAGACAGTGCGATTTCCTTGCCGGCCACCTGGGTTTGATCTCTGGTCACTACAGATGCCAGTCTGATTTTTTGTTGCGGTAGTTCAATTTCGGCCCAACCTGCCTGGTGTTCGTAGGCTCTTGGGGCGGCGGTTTGGCTCAATTTGTGGCTGGCCGGGTCGATATCATCATTCCACGCGATAGAAAATGAGAGAGGATCTATATCCTGGGTCACCGTCTCCTTACCCTGCAAACGGGTGTCTCTCAAGGCCTGGCCCGCGCCAGCTGAAAGATAGACAGTGATCCCATCTTCTGTCTGATGTGCTGTGGAAAGGATAGCGCGACGGAATATGACAAATGACAAACCAAATATTGTCGCCTGGTCGGGTGCCGTGTAGGCACCGGATACTGTCTGCCCTGGCTCCCAGTATAGGCTGGCATTGACATTCTGGGTGAGCCCCGTTCGGAGGAGCATGGGCTTTCCTGTTTGCATGAGCTGGTCCAGTTGTTCAGTAAACTTCTTGCTGTCAGACAGGTTGACTGAAATATGCAGATGCAGCCGGGTTATGGCGGCCTGGGCCGTGATGGGGTGTTGGTCCTTGAACGATTCAAGTACCGTCGTTTCAGCATAGTGCGCCGGGTAAAGAGTAGGCCGTAGCCGGGTATTCCAGGTGGGATAGGGGAAGCTGGAACAGTACTTACCTATTCGAGAAAGCAGGCGAGTGAACCCGTAGCGTCTGGCGAATTCATATTCTGGCTGATGAACCAGCATCATCGCCAGATGGTTGGTCAGATCCGTCAGTCCGTCGAACTGAATTGACGGTAGATAATAGAGCGCAGTAAAACCGAAAAGACCGGTTTTCCCCAGTCGGGTAGCATCCATTGCCTTGACGATCTTGCCGTCGGCGGCGTAGTTTTCGATTAGCTGGAATATTTTGATTGGTGTTTTCGGAAAGGCATCGGCTGAATCACCGTCTTCCAGTAAAAGGGAAAGTGCCAGTTCTTGCTGGCCATGTTTCACCAGACCCTGGGTAATATAGGTCCAGCACCGTCGTTGCCGATCCCCCAGGAAAAAAGTATGTAGGTGAATGTCAATTCTCAGCTGATCTGAGGCATTCACGCCAATGGGGAATCTCATCGAATTGTCTGCATCCCTGCTCATGCAAAAATCATAAACCAACCGGGCAACAAAATGCGAAGAAAATGCGACGGAAATTTAAATTGAAGGGAAATTTAGAGAATTGTCCCATGAAAATTAGGCCCACTAAAAAGGTACAATAGCAGTTTTCATTATCACAAAAGAGAGAAGGGCGGATGCCAAGAGCGAGTGATCTAAAAAGAGGTACCGTGGTAGAGCTGGATGGTATTCCCCATGTCGTCAAACAGCTGGAAGCCAAGAGCCCTTCGTCCAGAGGTGCGGCAACGCTCTATAAAGTCAGGTTTAATAATCTGGTCACCGGCCAGAAGAGAGACGAGTCCTTTAAGGGTGAGGACATGCTGAAGGATGCCGATTACCAGAAGGTACAGGTACAGTTCTCCTATGTGGATGGAAATCAATATGTCTTTATGAATCTGGAAGATTATTCACAATATTTTCTTGATGATAGGCAACTGGAGTCGCAGGTGGAATACCTGACCGATGGTCTTGAAGGGATCACGGCCTTGCTGGTTGAAGACAGCATTGTCGCCATTGACCTTCCCCAATCTGTGCTGCTGGACATCACTGAAACATCCCCTGGTATCAAGGGTGCAAGTGCCAGTGCCCGTACCAAGCCTGCTATCTTGAGCACCGGGCTGAGCGTTCAGGTTCCTGAATACATCGAACAGGGCGAAAGAATAAAAGTCAATACAACTAACGGAAAGTTCATGTCTCGCGCCTAGCCGGTCTGAGACACACCATCGAATTCGGCATAGGCGGACATGATGGTATCCATCGCCTCTGCCGGTAGCGAACCCATATTCTGTGCATCGATAGCACCTTCAAGATGTGAGATCTCTGCCATCCCCACGACTGTGCAAGCAAACCTGGGTTGAGTCAGGGCGAAGCGAATCGCTGCCTGGGCAGGGGTACCATACTCGGTACCAAGTTTAGCCAGAAGATATTGGGCTTTTAGTGTCTCGCTTTCGACGGTATCACCTGGCGTCAGTGGTGCTTCCCTGCCATGGCGGCTTTTCGTTGCCAGAATGCCTGCGGATAAGACGCGAATATTCATGGCTGCCACGCCATGC
>CAZAZB010000309.1:0-5200 GCA_964489485.1 uncultured Pseudomonadales bacterium
GGCTTATCGTCTATCAGGAGTCGTTGCCAGGGTTAGACAAAAACGACGACAGTCAAAAGTTATGCTGCTGAATCAAAGGTGCTGTCTTGCCATCGTCCGCAATCATCACAATATCTGTGGATGCCAGGCTGACTTCTGAAAGTCTCCAACGATGGACCTGTTCAGATGATATGTCATCGAAGAGAACGGCAGGTGTCTTATCTGGCTGCACTTCCATGGTGAAATTCTGGAAACCATAGCGGAAGCCCTCGCCAATACCTTTGGTGTAGGCTTCTTTTTGGCACCAGGTGCGATAGAACGCTTGCTCCCGAGAGGCTTCAGGTAATGCGAATAGACTTTTTTGTTCTGTGTTGGAAAAGCTGCGTTTTGCGATAGCCGACCATTCCGGGGTTCGACCAGGCTCTACAATATCCACACCAAGATTTCGGTTCATTGCAACAGCAATGACGGCTATTTCTTTCGTGTGCGAGAGGTTAAAACGTAATCCTCGAAGCTCGGGAGAAAGCAGTTCTGGTTTACCGTGTTCATTTTGTTGGAAAACTAGTTCGGTCGGTGAGCGGTCTGTATACCGTGCCAGTATTTCACGAAGCGCAGTTCTAGAACGGATAAATCTATCGCGATCTACATCAAAGACAAACTTTTCTGCTCGCCCCATTTCATCTGCAGAAAGGCAATTCCGGTGGTCAGAAGTGGCGCCGGGATCATTTAAACTCACCAGCCATAGATGGATCTGCTGGTCATCTAGTTTGATTATGTCCGGGAGCATATACCTGGTTTCATTCAGTGAAGAACTATCCGTCGCCAACCAGCAGTTCCAACAGAATCTTCTCTGCGGGTAAAATGCCTGTCATGTCACCAGACGTTAAACGATCCAGGAGGTGGACCATTCGATCGCCGAGTTCAGGCATTGTCTGTACAGCTGACAAGAGCACCTTATTCAATTCCGATGCTCCTTTTGATTGCTTGGCAACAACTTTGGCGAAGGCGTCATCACTCGCAAGTGGCGAATCCATCTCACCATCGGCACCAAGATTATTAATACCGTCAAGGATTCTGACCGCCCGTTCCTTGTAAGGAAGCGAGTTTAGTAATTCCGGTTTGATTGCCGCACCGATGTAATGGTCCTGTTTGCCGAGATCTACCGGGAAATCATACTTCTTACCATTAGCTTCCAGGGGAAGCCCGCCACAGAACCGAACGGGGACAATCGGTATATCGCATTTAATAGACAAATCAACCAATACAGAACTCACCTTCTTTGTTTGCTGGCCGGCTTGTATCGCTCTGGTACCTTCAACGTGAACCAGTAGCGAACGTGGCTTCTCCTTCACCGTTTTACCATATCCATCGAGTATCTCTAACAGGTGAGATGGGTCTTCACGATCAAGAAACAGAATCTGCATGGGGTTGTGGTCACCCATCTCCGCCTCCGCGAGACGATAGACATCCCCTATCCAGCCTTTCTGATGTTCCTGTTTTGCAATAGCTTCTGCAGGTATACCGGTTAGCGCCGCTATTGCGCTAAGGAACAAAAATGATTCCGCATAGATCTGATGGTTTGCCAGATAAATTGACGGTTGACCTACCCTGCCATGAAAATCTTCTGGATCTTCGACCACAATGTGGCGAACAAATTGTCGAATCAGTGCGGTACCGAGATCATGTACCAGATAATGCTCACCAGCAGAACGATCTACCCAGAAATCACGGATCTGCCGCCAGTCCAGTTTAGAATCGCTACCTGAGGCAACGTAATTTTTTCCTTCACACCGGGACTCAATCTGGAAAGAATTGAGTGGTACATTCAGGCACAGTTCCCGATCATTGAGTTGCACCTTTGATGGATGTAACCGCAGGATTCGACCTACATGCTCACTGGTCACTACCCTGCTTAAAAGATTTTCCCCGCCTGCGGAATCAAAACCATAGGCCGATTCCATGGTTCCTGGCAGCCAATTGCTTGCTGCTATTTCCGCATCGGATGCTGTGGTATTAGCGCCATCAAATGAGGTGACACCGGCACCTTCAATATAGCGCTCTCCCGTCAAAAAGGCTTTGCGGTGCTCGGGACGCAAAGTTCCAATGGGACCTTTGGGCATTAGCACTTCCGTCAGGGTAAATTCTGCTATCAGCTCGCCTTTTCCTAACAGCCAAATGTGGGTGCGCGGGAATCGACGTGCACGCACATCAACAAAACGTGCTTCAACCTGCACTAGACCGGTCGTTGGGAACGCCGAATATAGAATCATATTTTCGACACGAAGCGGATAAGCTGCATGATCAACGGGAATCTCATCACTCCAATGCTCCATACCATCATGAGGCAGGCAGTGGAGGGCCGCATCGAGCAGTCCCGGGTTGAGGATTCCCGTGGGCACGCCATTGTTGGATAGATCCAGCACACCGCTAGCACCATTTGTTCCCAGTTCGAGTTGGCTCAATAGCTGGAATGCGGGACCATGAAACAAAGACCCAGACTCATAGATATTGTTAATCTCACGACCTGAAGCAAGGGGTACAATTTTTGGCTCTGGTGCCGTTGGGTATTCCGCCGCCATACTGATCTTTGCACTGGCAGTAGGCTTCTCATCGACGGATTCATCAGAGAAGAGTTGCACATCAACCTGACCATCCCGCAAATCGCCGATAGCTATATGACCTTCAACCGATGGCTGCCAGAATGCGAGCCATGATTTGGCATCTGCTCGGGTGATCCCCGTCACCTTTAGTGATGAGTTAGAGTCCAGTGCCGCAACGGCCATCATGTCTAATTCAGCCATCATAGGTAGCGAGGGGACCGTATAAGTTGGTCTGTGATCGCCTACCCAGGGGGATGTCGCAAGATCAAGTTTCCAATATCCCGCTGTTTCTGTCGATCTGTTTGCCTTTTCCGAAGAACCTGGCGCTATGGCAAGACCATTGTGATCTTCGACAATGCGCATACCGATTTGTGGCGCATGATACGTCTTGAGCCCATCGGCCCAAAGCCGTGCCTCCCCACTGACCCAACAACTATCATCATCTGCACCACGTTCAGCGCATTCAAAATCAATGGTAATCAGATCTTTGTCTGGCGTGACCTGGCCCCGATAATGCCACTCGGATTCAATACCAATCAGGATTGGTTCAAATCTCGGTTTATCAAAACCCTGATGCATGTTCTGGCTTATCATAAATGCCTGAATGAGTTGTAGCATCGCTTCAATACCAAGAGACCCCGGCTGAACTGGATCCTGGAAAAAATGTGCCTTAAAGAACCATTCGGTAACATCCACATCTTTTTCGCCGCGAATACTGCCATGCGCACCATCTTCCGCATCGAGGTAAGTAATTCGGTCTAGCATCAACAACTTCGAGTCAGGCAGGTGCAGGGTCGGATGGTTAAAATACAGCTCAGGACTCTCTTCAAGGTTGACCCGATAATTCGGACTTCGCTCGAGTATTTCTCGCTCACGGTCGCTGATCTTCAGACCTTTTTGCGCCACCATGGCATCCGGCGGGAAGAAGCCGAACACGGTGCTGACGGTGTAGACCACTTCATCATCAATGGTGCAGGTCACATCGAAATTCTCAATAATGAGTTCGCCGATCTTGGAAATGGAGGTCATTTTCACGGCCGTTTTGATCGTACGGTCACCGGGTACAATTTCCCGGTGCTGAACCGCTTTGCCATCGAGGTTTCGGAACAATAAATCGCTATTCGCAAAATCCCGACCCAGCGTATAAGACGCTAACCAACCACAGGGCTGCAAGCCGATTTCCAGCAGAATGCAATAGGGCATTGTCTTTGAACCGTTCTCAAGGAAATACCAATCATCTGCGGGTATATCGTATAGCGCCTCGACAGAGCCCCCCGCTTTCATGCTTGCCATTTCACCTTCAAGTGAGATGACCCGGGTCATAAAATGATAGGGAGGGCCTGGCAATCTAGGGCTGCGCAACGGGCCATCGTAATGCGCAAAACCCTGGCCAAAGGCATCTGAGGGTCTACCCCAGGCACAACTGATCAGAGATCTGTAGTCCAATGGGAAATCATCAATCTTCGCCAGGGGTCTATCATCGGCGACAGGTTCCAGTAATGCTGGCATGCTACTCAATGGCCAGTCCGGTACCAGCTCCAGGCCCAGTCGTTCACACAGGAATGCTTTTCTACCATCAACGGTACAAAGGACGTGGGCGAATATTCTGGGTTCCTTATCAATTATCTCTTCATCGATAAAGACTTCATAGACCAGCTTTTTAGATTCAGGCGTTGCCTGACCACGACAGACAAATTTGTAGTTGGTTTCACGAACCGGTTGGAAACGCCATCCATCACGGTGCAGCGTGTGTCCCCGTGCGCTCATATAGAAGGCCATCGCCTGTAAGCAGGCATCTGCCATTAAAGTACCCGGCATGCAGGGGTCATTCTTGAAGTGCCCCTCAAAGAACCAGTCATCCGCATGGATATCCTCGACAATGCGTAAATAACCTCGTCCTGCAGGACCACCATTCGGATCAAAGTCGGTCACTTCACCCAGGAAGTTACCCTTATCTGCAGGGGAACCAGGTGTGCGGGTATGTGTATGAGCATATTCAAAAGCATCACCGAAACAATCATAGAGCCGACCAGAAAGGTAAGCCGCGACATCACCCCGGCTGAAGGCCGTCTTTTCAGTTATTGCTGCTGCTTCAACGGGTGCAATATTCGGTGCGTAGTCTGCTGTTTCTGCATCCCATAGAACACCGGCGGAATCTGCCAGTTCTTCTTTGGTAAAGAAACCCGCCTGACCATTGCGAACGGATATTCGCGGCTGGCCGTCAATTTGGCAATCGTAGTGGAAGAAGAATAGCCGAACGTCACCCTGCTGTGCATGCCCATCTATTTTGATTTCATATTCCAGGGTATCACCGGGTTGTGGCAGGTCACTGTGGAATATGAGCTCGCAACCCAGCAAACGATACGCACGATCGCCCTTGTTATGGAAGTCGATGCCTAACCAGGATATTAACAACAGATCCGCCTGGCCTGATTCAATAAAAATACCCGGCGGCATCCTGCCATGATGCAGGTACCATTTGTCATGGTCTACATCTGTCTCGGTCCAAATAGTACCGGTTCCCATGGAACCGGCTTCACCTTCGATGCCGATGACCCGGTCACAAAGTAGCAGCGGAGGCTCCGGCATTCTCACTTGAACGTCATAGCCATCCTGCTGTT
>CAZAZB010000310.1:0-5176 GCA_964489485.1 uncultured Pseudomonadales bacterium
TCCGCGCCCCCTGTTGATGCTTGAGAGTTCTCCCCTGCCTCTGGTGCCAGTTCCTGATATCGATGGTGCTCATCTGTTTCGGTTATCTGATCTTCGCGCAGGGTTTGAGTCGCGTCCAATGGGTGCGCCATGGGTTTGATACCGCTTGTATCGACCGACTGCATGTCTTCCACCAGACCCAGAACCTCGTTTATCTTCTGCATCACCGACTCAAATTCACTATCGTCTATTTGCAGTTGTGCCAGTTCTGCGACCTGCTCTACAACTTCTCGTGTGACACCCAAGGGCTCTGCTCCATGAATGATGATTAAGGGGGTCGAATGCTAATGAGGTTTGCATCGATCTGCAATATAAATGGGTTATTAAGCCAATCTCGAGTCCCTCGAAGAGAGTCCGGTTGAGGGCATGTCCACGTGGATTGAGGCCAGACCGACCTGGTAGAAGCTGTTGGAAATGCCTCCTACTACGACGTGAGGTACCTGTTTGGGTGGCCAAAATAGTTAGAAGGCTGCTGTGGATGACTACCTGGATCACAGACCTGGATTTGAATTAGTCTTAAAATGCGTGAGCCCTAACAAGATCGAAGAAGAGCAGGGGTTGAATTTCAATGCTTCAATTAGCGTTATAAACCTAATTTATTGTATAAAACCCCTAGCAAATGATAGAGTTACAGAAGATTTTGAAACTAAATAATAAGGTCAGTCAACCACATGTATAGCTTGCAATGGGATAACTTCCCTGGGACTACCCGCGAAATGCCAAATGTTTAAGAAATTACGCGGAATGTTCTCAAATGATCTTTCTATTGATCTTGGTACAGCGAATACCTTGATCTATGTGCGCGAACAGGGAATTGTTCTAAATGAGCCCTCAGTTGTTGCCATCCGCAACAATAACAACCAGAAAAGTGTTGCAGCGGTTGGAATCGATGCCAAGAGAATGCTTGGACGAACACCTGGTAATATTACGGCGATTCGCCCTCTTAGAGATGGTGTTATTGCAGACTTTCAAGTGACTGAAAAAATGCTCCAACACTTCATTAAAAAAGTCCATGAGAACAGCTTTATCAGGCCAAGCCCGCGCGTTCTTGTTTGCGTGCCGTGCCAGTCTACCGAAGTTGAACGGCGCGCCATAAGAGAGTCGGTGGTGAGTGCAGGAGCCAGAGATGTCAGGCTGATTGAAGAGCCGATGGCAGCAGCGATTGGTGCAGGTCTGCCGGTGCATGAGGCTATTGGTACGATGGTGGTTGATATTGGCGGTGGTACAACAGAGATTGCGGTGATTTCGCTGAATGGCGTAGTTTACGCGCAATCGGTCCGTGTGGGTGGTGATAGGTTCGATGAGTCGATAACGGCTTATGTAAGGCGCACCCAGGGTAGTCTTATTGGTGACGCAACAGCGGAAAGGATCAAGCAAGAGATTGGAATGGCATTCCCATGTAACGAAGTACGCGAGATTGATGTTCGTGGTCGTAATCTGGCAGAAGGTGTTCCCAGAAGTTTCACATTGAATAGCAACGAAATATTAGAAGCGTTGCAAGAACCTTTATCAGTCATCGTTCAGGCCGTTAAGGGCGCGCTAGAGCAAACGCCGCCAGAACTCGCATCAGATATTGCGGAAAGTGGATTGGTTTTAACCGGCGGCGGAGCCATGCTCCGGGAAATTGATCGGTTGCTCGCACACGAAACAGGATTGCCGGTTATCGTCGCAGAGGATCCTCTGACATGTGTGGCCAGGGGCGGTGGTAAGGCGCTGGAAATTATGGATGATAGGGGCGACAGTGATTTGTTGTCGATTCAGTAGATTGTCAACTTGTTTTAGGTTCGCGACACTCTATAGGTTCCCGACAGCCTACAGGTTCCCGACAGCCTACAGGTTCCCGACACTGTAAATGCAATGCTGATGCGTGTCTCTGCTAAAGGTAGATTCGAATCGTGATTGGTCGACCCGGAACCATCCAGGACAGCAAAAATTAAATCTCTATTTCTTGAAGAAACAACAACCGGTTACAAGATGCTGGGTTTTAGCATCCTCTCTATTGTTCTCATCGTTGTTGACCACATGTCGGGTTATCTTGATGAAGCTCGCTCCGGGCTAACTCTTCTTGTCACACCCATTCTAATAGCCGCCGATATCCCAGCCCGGGAAGCACGTGAAATCCGTGAAATTGTCCAGAGTAGAGATGATCTTCGCGGACGTATTGCACTTCTAGAGCAAGAGCTTCTTCTCTTGAGAGCAAAAACGGAAAAAATGGCAGCGCTTACGGCAGAAAACAATCGTCTACGCAGTTTGCTCGGTTCAGCAGCAAAGCTACAGGATAATGTGTTGGTTGCAGAGTTGATTGGTGTGGACCCTGACCCGGAAAAGCACGAAGTCATCATTGACAAGGGGACAAGGGACAAAGTCTTTGTTGGTCAACCTGTCCTGGATGCCCAGGGTTTGATGGGGCAGGTCATCTCCGTTAGCCCTTTTACCAGTCGAGTCCTGTTGATCAGCGATCAATCCCATTCAGTTCCTGTACAGGTAACACGAAGTAATCTTAGGTTAATTGCGCAAGGCACGGGTGCAACAAATAAACTGGAACTGGTGCATGTTCAGGATACTGCCGATATTCAGGTTGGCGACCTTCTGGTGAGTTCCGGATTAGGCAACCGGTTTCCAGTTGGCTATCCAGTTGGCAGGGTGAACAAAATTGAGCATAACCCTGGCAGGCCATTTGCAATCGTGACCGCATTGCCCGATGCCTTGCTGGACAGAAGCCGCCATGTACTACTCGTGTTTACGGAAGAATCCCTGGCCAAGTCATCTGAATTCAGTGGGGAGAGTGACGGTGGCTGAAGCGAGGATGGGTGGATATTGGGTGATTCTGTTAACCTTTGTTGTGGCGATGGTCCTCAGTATTGCCCCTCTCCCTGACGCGCTTCCGATTGAGCTACAGTATTTAAGACCTGAATGGATTCCACTGGTTCTCATCTACTGGGTGATAGCCTTGCCTCATCGGGTTGGAGTTGTTCTTGCCTGGATTATAGGGTTGATGACCGATGTTCTTCTCGGTAGCTTACTCGGGCAACATGCTTTTTCGTTCATCGTTGTTGCCTATATCGCAACCAGTTTATACCAACGTTTGCGTATGTTTTCTATTTCACAACAGAGCGTCATAGTGCTTGCGACGGTTGGTCTCAACCAGCTGATAAATTTTTGGATAGAAAGCATTGCCGGACTCAGTGAATGGAATAGCTGGTACTTGCTGGCCTCTGTCATGAGTGCGCTCTTGTGGCCCTGGATCTTTCTTATGCTCCGCTATTTGCGGCGTCAGTTTGGTGTGAATTGAAAGTACCATCTTATTTGTTTTACGTGTGGGGATTCTAGTGCATCAGTTTATCCTTGCCTCCGGTTCACCCAGAAGGAAAGAGCTGTTAGAGCAGGTCGGCTACAATTTTTCCATTATTCGACCGAGAATCGATGAGTCGATTGTTCGTGGAGAGTCCGCGAAAGAACATGTGACCAGATTAGCGATAGAGAAAGCTGTAGATGTTGATCTCAGGAACGGTGGGAACGCAGTTGTGTTGGCAGCGGATACCATTGTCCTTGCGGGTGATGAAATTCTCGGCAAGCCAGTTGATAAAAATGACGCCATTAGAATGTTGTGCCTATTGTCAGGAGATGTCCATCGAGTAATGACTGCAACGGTTGCCCAGCAGAAAGATAGGGTTGAAATGGTTTTAGTTGAAACCTTAGTGCGATTCAAACCTCTAAGCAGAGATGAGTGTGAGCGATACTGGTTTGTCGGGGAATCACAAGATAAAGCGGGTGCTTATGGTATCCAGGGTAGAGCGGCAATTTTTGTTGCAGGGATCGAAGGTAGCTACAGCAATGTTGTTGGGCTGCCGCTAAAAGAGGTAGCAGAATTGCTGTTAAAATTTGGGATTGAATCCCTCCCGGTTGTACCAGAAAGGATCTACACGCCTGGACAGCGACAAGTTAACCCGGATCAGTCTTGATCAGTCGTTCCTCAGATTGCTATTTCATTCGACCAGATAACATATTGATTCTTTTGAGGCTGTCGGCAAATAGCACGACCCAAGGAACATGAACTAACAAGGAACCCATTCAGCATGGCTGAAGAAATAATGATAAGTGTCTCCCCACATGAATCGCGAGTCGCAGTGGTTGAACAGGGGTTGTTGCAAGAAATTTTTATTGAGCGGTTCCATTCGCGTGGAACCGTCGGAAATATCTATAACGGTAAGGTCGTTCGGATATTACCGGGATTGCAAAGTGCGTTTGTCGAAATTGGTCAGAAGAGAGCGGCGTTCATGCACATAACGGATCTTGTGGATTCCCATGACGCGGTGAGGGAGGAGAGAGACTCCTCGTTCGAATATCCACCGATTGCGGGGCTTCTGCGCGATGGTCAGGAGCTTATGGTACAAGTGACCAAGGAGCCCATCGGCACCAAAGGAGCCCGGATCACATCGAAGATATCGCTGGCCTCCCGGTATCTGGTTTATTTGCCGGATACAAATCATGTGGGTATCTCTGCGCGAATCGAAGATGAAGAAGAACGGCTGAGGTTAAGAACGCTTCTGGAAACCATTTCAGATCACGCAAGCGCTGACGGATATATCATTAGAACGGCTTCTGAAGGTGTAGCGAGTGAAGATATCCTGGAAGATGCAGCGCTGCTGAATGCCAGGTGGAAGCTTATCAAGGCGGATGCAAAGTCAACCAGGGCAAAAAGCTGCATCTATGAAGATCTGCCACTACCCCTGCGCGTCATGCGAGATATTATTAATCGCGATACCGTTCGTATACTGGTAGACAACGCTGAAACGGAGACCTCCCTGAGAAGATTTCTGACCGACTTTATCCCGGAAAAAACTGGATGTCTTGAGCTTGTCGCCGGTCGGGTAGCGCTTTTTGATGCCCATAATCTGGAAGATCAGATCGATGCTGCGCTGGATAGAAATGTTCCTCTCAAGTCTGGTGGCTATCTTGTGGGTGATCAGACGGAGGCGATGACCACCGTAGAGGTGAATTCCGGCGCCTATGTGGGCCGAAAAGATCTTGAAGAAACGATTTAGAGAACAAATCTTGAAGCAGCTGCCGCGATTCCGAGGCAGCAACGGCGTCGGAAGACGGGGAGTGGCGAGCGAGAGCCCCCCCCCCCCCCCCC
>CAZAZB010000311.1:0-2800 GCA_964489485.1 uncultured Pseudomonadales bacterium
TTAGGAACCGCCAGGGTGGGCTGGTTGTCGCGAGTTCGATCGAAGCGTCGAACCGCCTCGTCGCCCGCTCCACTTTTGTAAATGTAATTGTGGGAGAGGCCAAAGGCTACGAGTTCGCCCGAAGCGTCAGACCGTCGAGACGTCGAACCGCCGCGTCGCCGCTCCAATCATGAAGTGAGTCGCCAGAATTTGTCAGGAATATTATGGGTATCAGTGTTTGGGAACCAGCGAGTGAATCAGCTTTAAGCCTGGATAAAATCCAGGAGCTACTGGCGGCCGCCAAAACTGCGGATCATGCTTGCCTGGAAGATTCACTGGATGCGGATTTCATTCAACGTTATGGGCAGGTCATGCGGCTGAATGGGGAACCCTGGCAGATCGCGGAAAGCCTGGGCAGTGAGAACCTGGAGACGTTGATCCGGTTCTTCACACTGGCAGAAGCACAATTACCGGGTTGGAAAGGTGGTAACCAATGCCCGGTTATCTATCTGGTTCGCATGTTGAAATCCAGAAACTTGTTCACACCAGAACTAAGAAAATGGATAAAGACGAACACGGACAATCGCTATCTTCCTTACGGGTCAGCATTGTAGGATTTCTTAAATCTGTCCAATACCCGTCGGATTCAGCATCGAGATCTGGATTCTTGTATAATTTTTCCGCTCTATGTTCCTCCCACCTATTAGAACCAGTGAAGAATTTTGATGAGAACCGCTTCAGTAAGTCGTAATACGCTGGAAACCCAGATTAGTGTCAGCGTGAATCTGGATGGCACCGGCGCCAGAAACCTATCGACAGGCCTGCCTTTTCTTGAACATATGCTTGACCAGGTGGCAAGACACGGGCTTATTGATCTTGATATTAAAGCCGTGGGTGATCTGGAAATTGATGCCCACCATACAGTTGAAGATATTGGTATTTCCTTTGGCCTTGCATTGAATGAGGCGATCGGTGATAAGTCAGGGATTCGCCGCTATGGACATGCTTATGTGCCACTTGATGAAGCGCTATCGAGAGTTGTAATCGATTTCTCCGGGAGACCTGGTCTGTCCTTCAATGTGGAATTTGATCGGCCGAAGGTAGGCGATTTCGACGTCGATCTGTTTCATGAATTCTTTCAAGGCTTCGTCAATCATGCAAAGGTCACGTTACATGTCGATAATCTGCGTGGATCTAACGTGCATCACCAGATTGAAACCATATTTAAGGCGTTTGGTCGAGCGCTTCGTATGGCAATGGAGATGGATCAACGAATGGCGGACGAGATGCCTTCTACCAAAGGGGTTTTGTAGTTGCAGATTATCCCGGCGATCGATTTTAAAGACGGCAAGGTCGTTAACCTGAAGCAAGGCCAGCTCGACAAGATGACAACCTATTCTGAAGATCCTGTTGGCATGGCTGCCCATTGGGTTGAACAGGGCGCAGAACGACTCCATCTGGTTGATTTAGATGGTGCATTTGAGGGGCGCCCGGTTAACCACCTGGTGATTTCATCAATCGCCGCAAACCATCCACAGTTAACGATACAACTCGGGGGCGGCATACGAAGCGTGGAAACGATAGATGCCTATCTTGACGCTGGTGTGGATCAGGTCATTATTGGAACCAGAGCGGTCGAAGAACCAGAATTTGTGTCCCGAATGTGTCGGCAATATCCGGGGCATATTATGGTTGGACTCGACGGTTTACATGGCATGGTGGCCACTCATGGCTGGAAGGAAGTGACCGAGATATCGGTGAAAGGCCTTGCAATGTTGTTTGAATCAGATGGGCTCGAGGCGATAGTTTATACCGATATCGGAAAGGACGGCATGATGGGTGGCGTGAACCTCCGCGCAACCAGGGATCTGGCAGATTCTGTTTCAACACCCATCATTGCCTCTGGCGGTGTGACGGACATACGGGATATTCAGGCATTATTGGATGCTGGGAAGAAAGTCAGTGGCGGCATTACTGGTGTCATCACGGGGCGAGCTATTTATGAGAAGACGCTTGATCTTCGGCAAGCTATTGACTTGTGTCGAAATTTTGATGTGGCAGACTGAGAGGACGCGCTATGGTTTCAGGCTTGCCATTGTCGGTTGTGATTCCTGTGGTGGATAAATACCTTGCAGAGCACTGATGGCCGAAGCCGGAACAATCTGAATGCCGAGAGCCTTTAGCTGCGGAATCGCAAGTTCAAGATAAGCCAGCGTCTCCGGGTAGGGGTGACCGATCGCCACTGCTGTTCCTTTGTCCTTGGCTATCTGCACGAGCTTTTGAAATTGTTTGTCTATTTCGTAAATCGATACATTGTTATCCAGAAAAACATCGCGGCTGGTTGAGAGGAGCTGGTTTTTTCTAGCAATTGATGCAGCGATGGTAGCGGGCGTCGTTCTTGAATCAACAAAATAGAAATTCAGAGACGCTATCTCTTCCATGAGCCATTCCATGGGTTGTCGCTGCTGGGTCAAGGCACTGCCCATGTGATTATTAATGCCAATGGCGTAGGGTACCTGGGAGATTGCACCCAGAATTGTCGAGTCAAAGTCCTTACGGTTTAGATCATGAGTCAGCCCGCCTGGGCCGATAGGGGTGCGACCAATATTTTCCATTGGCAAGTGAACGATAATTTCCTTGCCTGAAGCATGAAGTATCCTTGCCAATTGGGTCGCATGTGCGCTGTAGGGTAATATCGCATAGGTCAACGATGCCGGAAGTCTCGCCGCTCTAACACCGCGAGAATAATGATGCCCCAGATCATCAATGATAATCGCAATATAAGAGCCCTCAGCGGTTCTTAATGCAGAGCCCTCAGCGG